>DNAD01000170.1 GCA_003484785.1 Lachnospiraceae bacterium | reverse complement strand
CAAGGATGGGACCGCTGCGATGGGCAAAACCCATCTCAAGCCATAAGTTGTGGCCCGTAATCGCGCAGCAAGTGCGCGATTCGGCTGTGAATAGTAACACCGGGGTATCATAAGGCGGACGCTATTTGAGGACGTGCATGAAACAATAAAAGAACGGGCATGATAAGGAGAACGGGATGAGCAATTTAAGTACGATGTTAAGCAAGCAGGACAACAGACAGCAGTCGGGAGTCAAGAACCAGCAGGCTCAGAGAGGACAGAATAACCAGAACAATCAGAGAAGGAACGAGCAGAGAAAGGCCGATACGCCACAGGAAGCTCCGACACAGCCTGATATGGGGATGCTTACCCTTGACAGCTTTGAGGAAGCCAGCGAGATCGTTAAAAACGTAACAAGCGAGACCAAGCTCATTTTCAGTAATTATCTTTCGGCACAGACCGGAAACAAGGTCTATCTGAAGCCCGAGAACATGCAGATGACCGGAGCCTACAAGGTAAGAGGGGCTTTTTACAAGGTAAGCACTCTGACCGATGAAGAAAGGGAGGCCGGTATCATAACCGCGTCCGCAGGCAACCATGCACAGGGTGTGGCCTATGCGGCGGCAATGTACGGGATAAAGGCAGTGATCGTAATGCCCACCACAACACCGCTTATAAAGGTCAACAGGACAAAGGAATTCGGCGCAGAGGTGGTGCTTTACGGCGATGTCTATGATGACGCGGCGGAAAAAGCTTTTGAGCTTGCCGAGAAGGAGCACTATACCTTCATCCATCCCTTCGATGATCTGGCGGTGGCTACCGGACAGGGAACCATAGCCATGGAGATATTCAAGGAGCTTCCTTTGGTTGACATAATATTGGTGCCCATCGGAGGCGGGGGACTTGCGGCAGGCGTGGCGACCCTTGCCAAGCTCTTAAATCCCAAAATAAGGGTTATAGGTGTGGAGCCTCAGGGAGCTGCGTGTATGAGCGAGTCCATCAAGGCCGGAAAGGTGGTAACGCTTAAAAACATAAATACCATAGCAGACGGTACCGCTGTAAAGACCCCGGGTGAGCTGATCTTCCCCTATATACAGAAGAGCCTGGATGCCGTGATAACCGTGCCGGATGAGGAGCTGGTGGTGTCCTTCCTTGATATGGTGGAGAATCACAAGATGATAGTCGAGAACTCCGGTTTGCTGACTGTTGCCGCCCTTAAGCAGCTTGATGAGCAGAACAAAAAAATAGTTGCCATTTTGAGCGGCGGAAACATGGATGTCATAACCATGTCCTCCGTGGTCCAGCAGGGACTGATCATGCGGGACCGCATATTTACAGTATCCGTTCTCCTGCCCGATAAGCCGGGAGAGCTTTCAAGGGTAGCCGATGTTATCGCAAAGCAGAACGGAAACGTGATAAAGCTTGAGCATAACCAGTTTGTCAGCACAAACAGGAGCGCGGCTGTTGAGCTCCGCATCACTCTGGAGGCCTTCGGAAGCGACCATAAAAAGGAGATAATCGACGCTCTTGAGAAGGGAAAGTACCGCCCGAAGGTGGTAAGAACGTCCGTATGATATGGAAAAGATAGTAAGACAGAATCTTTTATATGATTTTTACGGTGAGCTTCTGACCGGTCATCAGAGGCAGATCTACGAAGATGCCATCTTCAATGATATGTCCCTTTCAGAGATATCTGAGAATTACGGCATCACCAGGCAGGGAGTTCACGATATAATAAAACGCTGCGATAAGGCACTGCAGGGCTATGAGGATAAGCTTCATCTGATCGAGCGCTTTGAAAAGGTCAGGGAGTGCGCTGCTGAGCTTAAAGGGCTTATAGAGGGCCTCGATGGCAGAAACGCGGATCCCGGTCCCCAAAATAATAAAAACGAGGATATAAAAAGGGCGCGGGAGTTAACCGATATCATACTGAAAGAACTGTAGATCAATACCCGGTATCAGTGACTTTAACGGGTAATACCGGAATAAATGAGGAAAGGATTGCGTTGCTGAAAATGAAAAAAAATAAACGAAGCTCATTTTATTACAAAAAATCCTATCTGGATCGCAGGCTGCAGAAGGATGTGATGGAGGATGGGATTGCCTATGTACCGTGCAGGGTTGATGGGATCAGCGATATAATCAGCAAATTCAGCACAAAAGACTGTGAGTCTCTGGACGGGGAGTTTGTGGATTATTTACTGGATTTTATCGACTGCATTCCGGAGGAATATCCTGTAGTACTTGAAGTACACGGACCGAAATTTACGGATGAGGAAAAAAAGCTGATCACTGAGACAATAGAGTCGGATACGGATTATATGCTCGGTAAAACAGAAGCTGAGAACAGACATCACAGAAGAGTCTTTTTCTGGATGGCAGTGGGGACGATAGGGTCGGGGATCCTGCTGAGCGTGATCAAAAAATTTATCAGTGATGAAATACCGGTAGAGTTTTTTTATGTGTTATTCTGGCTCTTTGCAGATGAGTTCGTCAGGTATCTTTTTATAGAAAACTCCACCTATAAAGACGATAAGATCCGGGCCGGAAGGATTGCCAGTATGAAGGTAGAATTTGTGGAAGAGTAAAATTGGCTGTAAA
>DNAD01000319.1:12306-14380 GCA_003484785.1 Lachnospiraceae bacterium | reverse complement strand
TTCTTATAAGCCTTCATTTTCACTACCTCTCCTTTACTGTTTTTGAAACGCTTCACTATGGTAAAGCACAACAATCTAATTATAGATTATATCAGTCCGTAAAACAATACATAATCTGCATGTGCATCGTTACTATTCACAGCCTTTTGGGCTGTGAATAGTAACAAATTACATGCACATTTGCACAGGATTTTTGTTCGGGAGTGCCGATGATAATCTCAGGCGCAGCGGGCGGTGCTTAAGGCGGAGGGAAGAATGCCTTGTATATAGGAAAGCGGAAATTTGAAGAGTCCGGAAAAACATATATAATGGGGATACTGAACGTTACCCCGGATTCCTTCTCTGACGGAGGAAGCTATACGGATGAAGAGAGCATCAAAAGGCGGGTAAGGGCCATGATAAGGGAGGGCGCCGATATCATCGATGCGGGCGGCGAGTCCACAAGGCCCGGTTTTACCCCTGTGCCCCTGAAAGAAGAGCTTGAAAGGGTAATACCCGCGATACGTCTGATAAAAACCGAAACGGACATCCCCGTTTCCGTAGATACAACAAAGGCAGCCGTGGCGGAAAAAGCCATAAGAGAGGGAGCGGATCTTATCAATGATGTATCGGGGCTTAAAGCCGATCCCGAAATGGGCCGGGTCATTGCGGACAGCGGGCTGCCCTGCATCCTTATGCATGACAGGGGAGAGATCTGCAAAGCGGACAGGGCAGAGGAATATCTGCCGCTTCTTATCTCCGAAATGTCAGAAATAGCGGAAAAGGCCGTAAAAGCCGGCATAAGCCGTGATATGATCATACTGGATCCCGGTATCGGCTTTTCCAAAACCTGGGAACAGAACATGATGATACTGGCAAATCCGGGATGCCTGAAAAAAACAGGCTTTCCCATTCTGCTGGGAGCCTCCAGAAAGTCAGTGATAGGAAGGGCTTTAGAACTGCCCGGGAATGAGAGGGATGAGGCAACGGCAGCGCTTTCCGTGATAGCGGCAAGGGGGGGATTAAGCTTTGTAAGGGTTCATGATATACTGTCAAACAAACGGGCGGTAATGATGACCGAAGCGCTTTATCCCTTCGGGCTTTGAGAATGTTAAAATATAAAGAAAGAGCGGAAGAATAAGATGGATCAGATCACTATAAACAATCTGGAGGTGTTCGGAAACCACGGGGTATATGAAGAGGAGAAAAGGCTGGGGCAGAAGTTTCTGGTATCCGTAAACCTTTACCTTGATCTCAGGCCTGCCGGGCGCAATGATGAGATAGCAGAGACTGTTAATTACGGAAAGGTCTGCCGTCTTATAAACGATCATATGAGAGAGCATTCATATCAGCTTATCGAGGCGGCGGCGGAGCATCTTGCCTCAGAGCTCCTTCTTACCTACAAAAGGGTGAGGGGAGTCAGGGCAGAGGTGAAAAAGCCCTGGGCGCCCATCGGACTGCCTCTGGAAGCGGTTTCGGTCACCATTGAACGCTTCTGGCATGATGCCTATATCGCTCTGGGCTCAAATATGGGAGACCGTAAAGCCCATTTAAACGCGGCGCTTTCGGCCATGGAGAGCAAACCGGAGATAATCGTAGAGAAGGTTTCGGAATATGCGGAGTCCGATCCCTACGGAGGGGTTGAACAGGATGCATTCCTGAATGCTGCGGCAAAGCTTAAGACATTTCTGTCTCCACAAGAGCTCCTTTCTTTTCTGCATGAGACAGAGGACAGTGAAAACAGGGTAAGAACAATACACTGGGGGCCGAGGACGCTTGATCTGGACATATTGATGTACGATGATCTTATCCTTGACAGTGAAGAACTGACCATACCCCATGCCGATATGCACAACCGTGATTTCGTGCTGGCCCCTCTTGCAGAGATAGCGCCCTTTCTAAGGCACCCGGTCCTTAACCGGACCGTAACCGCCCTCCTTGCAGACCTTGACAGGAATTACATAAGATGACCGGGCGTTACTATTCACAGCCGAATCGCGCTTTTGATGAAATTATCCGGTCTGAAAAACAGACCGGATCGGAACGATCCGGGGATCGTTCCGATTCGCACAATTTGCACAGCAAATTGGCGAGG
>DNAD01000319.1:0-12257 GCA_003484785.1 Lachnospiraceae bacterium | reverse complement strand
CCAAAAGGCTGTGAATAGTAACGACCGGGCGTTCCTGTTTATGGTCATTTAGACCGTGAAAGCAACGCCCGGGCTCTATGGTTAAGGGTAAAACTGTTCCATGAGAGCTCCCTCGGAATTGGCAACCCTGTACAGCTTTTCCGGTTCCAAATAGTTCTGGAAATAGGTATAATATGAGGTGGTATTTATATTGGTGTAGTTGCCGCTGGCTATGATCTCGTAGCCTTCGCCGTTTGTCCTGATGCGGACAAGCATCGGGTCCGTGGTTGAGTTCTTCTGATAATAGATATAATCACCTATGACATTGAAGGTATCAACCCTGTCCTCGGTAAGCCGTTCAATGGTATTGGAGTGCAGGTCATAGCGGTACAGCATATAATTGTTATCTATGCTCATGTAATAGATATAATTTCCGTAATAGGTGGGGTTATGGACCCTTTCCCGGACAAAGAGCCGGGGGAATCCGGTATTCATGTTGAGCACCGACAGATAGTGGTTGTTATCGTAATCGGGGAAATAGATCTCCCCGTTGATCACGCAGGCGGGATTGATAAAGGCATTGCTGAGCGTGGCTTTATTACTGCCGTCGATATCCGCTTTGTGAAGAGTAGTGCCCGCCTCGCTGTCGCCATGCTGAAAGTAGAGGGTGTTCTCAATGAGCACGACAGCGCCCGCCACGGCCCGTTCGACGCCGTTTACCTCCTTGCCGCCGGTCTTCTTCTTTCTGTATATTCCGTGCATATTGCCGGCAAGGCCGAAAACCGAGGAATTGCCCGAGGACTGCTGGTTGAAATAGAGATAGTTTCCGGCGCTGTTGAGATAGGAAGCCTCCACGTCCATAAAACGGGAAGCCCCTGTACCGTCGGGCTTCATCCTGTAGATATAGTTATTGTCATAGGGATTTATAAAGAATATCTCGTTGCGGTCTTCTACAAACATTCCCTTATTATTCAGGTTCCCCGAAGTATTGCCTACGGTTCCCGGGGGATTTTTGGGGATCCTTCTGGAAAAGTACCCTATTACGGTGCCGGCGATTATTAAGACCAGTACTGCCGCCGCAATGAGGATCGAGATCCTTTTTTCCTTCGGTTTTCTTCGTGATGCTGCCATACATATACCCCCTGTGAAGGATAACCATTAGTCTACATAATATTTTAGCATAAGTAAAAAAATAAGTATAGCGGATAATATAAGATCAGGAGAGAGATTTATATGAAAACGGATAGTCTCATTATTTACAGAGGTCTTTTAAAGGACAGGCTCTTCAATGAAATGGCGCGGATCGCGGAGGCATCCTATATCCCGGAAAACGCAGGAGAGCTTAAGGAGCAGACAGAGCGGGAAAAAACAGGGCGGCCCGGAACCGGCGGGGGCTTTACGGGGCTTATATCCTCTTTTGTGGGAGGCCTTCTTGAAAAAGCGGGGGAGCTTGGCCTTTCCGGAAATATCCGGAGGGAATATCTCACCTGGCTTCTGATAAGGCAGGAGAATGCCTGGACTCTGGAGATAGAGTCGGAGAAGTCCGTTCAGACCTGTACTGGTCTTCTTAATGCCGTTTACCGGGACATGGAGATCATCAGGGAGATATTTGATACGGAGCCCGGGACAGGAGAAATGCCCGGGAGTGAATATATGATTATGTTGACCAATTATGTAAACCAATCCCGCAGGACACGTCTTCTTCCTCCCGAAGCCCTGAAAAGAATATCAGAGCTTTCCTCCGAGCTTGAAAGGGCCGGAAGCAGCGAGGAGTTTGCGGCGGCCCTGGCCGGATATCATTCCCGCTTCGGAGCGGGAGACTTCGGGCTTTTCAAGGCCTTCAGGATAGCTGAGACCCCGGAAGGCCCGGTACTTAAGCCGGTTATGAATACGGATCCCGTAAGGCTTGATGATCTGGTGGGATATGAGCTTCAGAAACAAAAGCTCAAGGAGAATACAGAGGCCTTTATAAACAGGAGAAAGGCCAATAACTGCCTGCTCTTCGGAGCGGCCGGTACCGGCAAATCAAGCAGCATAAAGGGGATCCTCAACGAGTATTCCGACAGGGGACTGAGGATGGTGGAGCTTTATAAGAACGGACTTAAGAACCTGAGCCCGGTCATGGAAAAGCTCTGCAGGCGCGATTACAGATTCATAATCTACATGGATGACCTTTCCTTTGAGGATTTTGAAACGGAGTATAAATATCTGAAGGCCGTCATAGAAGGAGGCCTTGAGAAAAAGCCGGAGAACGTTCTGATCTACGCCACCAGCAACAGGAGGCATCTGATAAGGGAGAGCTTCAGTGACAGAGAAGAGGGAGAGAACGATCTGCACAAAAATGATACCGTTCAGGAGAAGCTGTCCCTGGCCTATCGGTTCGGCGTATCGATTTATTTCGGCTCACCGGATAAAAAGGAATTTAATAATATTGTTAAGACACTCGCAAAGCGTTACAATATTGATATGCCCGAAGAAGATCTGATCGCGGAAGCGAACAGGTGGGAGCTTTCCCACGGCGGGCTTTCGGGAAGAACGGCTCAGGCCTTTATAGATTATCTGAGCGGAATCGGCGCAGATTAAACCTACATGATCAACACAGGAGGTCAATATGACAAAGCTGTTTGCGGCCATCGACGTCGGCTCTTATGAGGTAGGCATGAAGATAGTCGAGTTCTCCAAAAAGAAGGGAATGAAGGAGATCGACTACATCAGGCACAGGATAGAGCTTGGAACGGATACCTATAATACCGGAAAGATCAGCCAGGAAAGGGTGGACGAGCTCTGCGAGACACTCCTTAAGTTCAGGCAGATAATGGAGGACTACGGGGTTGAAGACTACAGAGCCTACGGGACCTCGGCCATAAGAGAGACCGAGAACACCCTGATCGTTACGGAGCAGATAAAGCTGAGGACCGGCCTTACAGTGGGAGTGCTCAGCAATTCCGAGCAGCGTTTCCTGCATTATAAGGCCATCGCTTCAAAAAACGAGATCTATGAGAAGATAATGAACAGCTCTGCTCTTGTCCTTGACGTGGGAGGCGGCAGTATCCAGCTCTCCCTTTTTGAGAAGGATGCCCTCGTGACCACCCAGAACCTGAGGCTTGGGATACTCAGGATGAGGGACTCGATGATGGACTTTGCCGTGCGCTCCATCTTCTACGAGGATCTGCTGACGGAGCTCATAGATAACCAGCTGGATGCTTTCAGAAGGCTCTACCTTGATGACGGGGATAAAAAGATCGACAGCATCGTTATCATAGATGATTACATATCACATGTTATCAATACCTTTACGGGAAACCGGATAGTAAAAAGGGATGAGCTGAGGCGCTTTGTGGATATCGCAAGGACCAAATCCGATGAGGATCTGACAAGGCTTGTGGGGCTCACGGAGGAGAGCGCTTCCCTCCTTATCCCTTCCGTTGTTCTGCTGAAGAGCATTTTTGAAATGACGGGAGCGGAGCACCTGTGGGCTCCCGGGATAAGCCTCGCCGACGGTATAGCCTATGAATATGCCCAGAACAACAGGTTCCTTAAGACGATCCATGATTTTGAGAATGATGCCCTGGAATGCGCAAAAAGGATGGCAGTCAAATACGGCGGCAACCTTGAAAGAAACGCGCTGGTGGAGAATATAGCGCAGGAGCTCTTTACAAAAACAAAAAAGCTTCACGGAATGGGAAAGAGGGAGCTTTTGCTGCTTCGGATAGCATCGGTGTTAAATGACTGCGGAAAGTATATAAGCCTTGAGGGAGCGGCAGAGGCCGGCTACAGCATAATCATGGCCTCTGAGATACTGGGGCTGTCCCATGTGGAACGCCAGATAATAGCCAGTGTCGTAAGATATAATAAGGTGGCTTTCGACTATTACAGAGAGATCGCCAGCGAGATGCTCATCGACAGGGAGCACTATCTCACAATAGTAAAGCTGTCGGCTCTGTTCAGGATCGCGGACGGGATCTGCAGAAGCTACAGGACCAAGGTGAAGGACATAAAGGTTACGCTGAAGGACGGCAAGCTCATCATCCTTGTGGACGCGGATGAGAATATCAGTCTCGAACAGAGGTTTTTCAAGAGAAAATCCGATTTCTTCACCGAGGTCTTCAGCGTAGAGGTGGTTTTGAAATACAACAGACAGCTGTCGGCTATATAAGGGAGAAAGAGATATGAATACTACCGAACTGAATAATCCTGAATACTATTACAACAGGGAACTCTCGTGGCTTTTGTTTGACGAAAGGATACTGGGCGAGGCCAGGGATAAGGACAACCCGCTGTTTGAGCGGATCAAGTTTTTAAGCATCACCGCCTCAAATCTGGATGAGTTCTTCATGATAAGGGTGGCGTCCTTAAGGGACATGCTGCATGCGGGCTATGATAAGCCCGATATCTCCGGTATGACCCCGCAGATGCAGCTTGAGAGCTTGAACATCCAGATGCATAAATTTGTGGATATGCAGTACCAGACCCTTAACAGATCTCTTGTCCCCAGGCTTACAGAAGAGGGGATAAGGCTGGTCGCAAAGCATGAGGATCTGACGGAAAAACAGAAAAAGTATGTGGACAACTACTTTATGACCGAGGTCTATCCCGTGCTCACTCCGATGGCCGTGGATTCCTCACGTCCCTTCCCGCTGATCCGCAACAAGATGCTCAATATCGGCGCCCTGCTTACTAAAAAACCGGGCTCGAGAGGACTGGTACAGACAAATGAGAAAAAAAAGAAGGCCGGAAAGGACAGCTATGAGTTTGCTACCGTCCAGGTGCCAAACGGCCTTCCCAGGATAGTGATCCTTCCCGAGAATAAGAAGGAAGAGGGGGGGATGAGCATTATCCTTCTTGAGGAGATAATCGAAAGGAACATCGGCAAGCTTTTCCTTAATTACAACATAGTCTGCGCCCATCCCTTCAGGATAATGAGAAATGCCGACCTGACCATAGATGAGGATGAGGCTGAGGATCTTTTAAAGGAGATCGAGAAGCAGATAAAAAAACGTCAGTGGGGTGAGGTGATAAGGCTGGAGGTGGCCGAGGACATGGATAAGAGGCTGTTAAAGCTTTTATCCAGGGAGCTTAACTGCAATGAGGAGGATATCTACAGGATCGACGGGCCGTTGGACCTTACCTTCTTAATGAAGCTATACGGAATACAGGGCTATGACAGGCTCAGGGCAAAGCCCTTTAAGCCGCAGCCTGTGGAGAGCCTCGGGCCGGACAAGGATATCTTTGCCGAGATCAGGAAGAAGGATATCCTCTTAAGCCATCCCTACCAGACCTTTGAGCCGGTGGTGGATCTGATAAGACAGGCCGCCTCCGATCCTGAGGTGCTGGCCATCAAGCAGACTCTCTACAGGGTCAGCGGTAATTCACCCATAGTCGCGGCTCTGGCCAAGGCTGCGGAGAACGGCAAGCAGGTGACCGTGCTGGTGGAGCTTAAGGCAAGGTTTGACGAAGAAAACAATATCGTCTGGGCAAGGATGCTTGAAAAAACGGGTTGTCACGTAATCTACGGCATTCTGGGGCTTAAGACCCACTGTAAGATCACTCTTATCGTAAGAAGAGAGGAGGAGGGCATCAGAAGGTATGTCCATCTCGGCACAGGCAACTATAATGACCAGACCGCAAAGCTTTATACCGATCTGGGACTTCTGACCTGCGCGGATACCATAGGAGAGGATGCCACGGCCGTGTTCAATATGCTGTCAGGCTATTCCGAGCCTCTTTCCTGGCACAGGCTGACCATGGCGCCGCTTTGGCTTAAGGACAGGTTCCTCTTCCTTATCAACAGAGAGAAGGAGCATGCCCTTCAGGGAAGAAAAGCCCGGATAATCGCAAAGTTTAATTCCCTTGTGGACAGGGATGTAATAAAAGCCCTTTACGAGGCAAGCGCGGCCGGAGTAAAGATCGACCTGATCATAAGAGGCATCTGCTGCTTAAAGGTCGGCGTTGAGGGCGTGAGCGAAAACATAAACGTAAGGTCCATAGTGGGAACCTTCCTGGAGCACAGCCGCATATACTATTTTGAAAACGGCGGAAATCCCGATGTTTACTTAAGCTCGGCCGACTGGATGCCGAGAAATCTGGAAAGAAGAGTGGAGCTGCTGTTCCCGATAGATGATGTCTCGCTTAAGGAAAGGGTGATCCACATCCTTGACATAATGCTTAAGGATAACGTAAAAGCGCAGCTTCTTCATAAGGACGGAACCTATAAGAGGATAAGCAGAAGGGGAAAGAAAGCGATAAGCTGCCAGCAGTATTTCTGTGATGAGGCCGTTAAGCTTTCGGAGAACAGAAAGGAGGTTCAGACCTCGCGCCTGCTCATTCCGGAAACAAGCTCGCCGAATAATTGATCTGCGCGGTATCCACGCAGGATGATACTCTATATGAAAGTAAAAAGGAGGGAGCAATGGGAGAATATGATGATGATGTATTAAGAACCTTTCTTGACAAACAGGGTCAGCTGTTTGACGAGGATGTGGCCCGGACTCCGCAGGAGGCCGCCGCTTTTCTGGAGGACTGCATGGCAGTGGTGGTGGATTCGGAGGATGAGGTCTTTGAGTACCTTGAGGAGAACGGAATGGATGTTTCCGAAACCGGGGATGTGGATGATATCGCCGAGGTCTTCAGGGTGCCCGGAGGGAGATTTTTGATAGTCGAGGCCTGATTCAGAGAATGAAGCGTTCAATGACCTCGGCTATCGCGTCGTGATCGTTATCCGCGCGGGTGACATAGTCTGCCCGTTTTTTCATAAAGTCGGTGCCGTTTGCCATGACCGCACCTACGCCGGCGGCTTGTACCATGGAGAGGTCATTTTCCTCGTCACCGCAGGCAATGGTATCCTCCATCGGGATATCGTAGAGCCCGGCCATTATCTTAAGGCTCATCCCCTTGGAGGCGTTTATGTTTGAATATTCCAGGAAGATGGGATTGGAGAAGGTATAGGTATACCGGCCTTCGCAGAAGCTGTCAATGCTTTCGCGAAAGCTGTTCAGCCTTTCTCGCCCTTCGTCCGATATGACTATGGCTTTGATGGGATCCTCCGTGAGATATGATATGATGTCGTCAACCACCATTTTGGGCATTTTTATCCCCTTTACATAGCGGTTGAGCTCGCAAGTATCATATTCCGACACCACATGGGTCCTGCTGTAGGTATGGGCATGGATCCCCGCTTCATGAGCTTTGTCGAGGATGTATTTCACATCCTCTTTTTTCATGCCGCGGACAAATATATCCTTTCCGCTGCCGCAGTCGTAGATAAGCCCTCCGTTATAGCTGGAGATATAGAAGCCGTCTCTGTTCCATCCGTAGCTTTCCGATATCATAAGAGCGCTTTTAAGGGGGCGCCCCGTGGCGATCACGAATTTATGCCCCCTTGCGACCATTTCGTTTACAGCCGCAAGATTCCCGGCGCTGACGGTTTTGTCAGTGCTTAAAAGGGTGCCGTCAAGATCGGTAAATAAGAGCTTTTTATTCCTGTCCGTACTCAATTCTCGTCCTCTTGTGTATCTGCCGTATAGATAAATCTCTTACGCGCTGCTTCGTCATTTGCAAGATATTCGTCATAGGTGGTGACCTTGTCCACAAGCGTTCCGTCGGGCATGATCTCCATGATTCTGTTGGCCGTGGTCTGTACGAACTGGTGGTCACGGGAGGCAAACAGTATCACCCCCGGAAACTTTATCAGCCCGTTGTTAAGAGCGGTGATGCTCTCCATGTCGAGATGGTTGGTAGGCTCGTCAAGTATAAGGATATTAGCGCCGGAGATCATCATCCTGGAAAGCAGGCATCTGACCCGCTCACCTCCCGACAGCACATTGAGCTTCTTGACCCCGTCCTCGCCCGGAAACAGCATACGGCCGAGAAAGCCCCTTACGTAGGTAACATCCTTGACCGGAGAATAGCCCATGAGCCAGTCTGAGATAGACAGCTCCGAATCAAATTCCTTTGTGGAATCCTTGGGGAAGTAGGCCTGTGAGGTTGTTACACCCCATTTATAAGTACCCTCATCGGGCTCAAGCTCCCCGGAAAGGATCTTAAAAAGCGTGGTCTTTGCAAGCTCGTTGCCTCCAACGAAGGCCACCTTGTCATCATGCCCCAGGATGAAGGATATATTATCGAGCACCTTTACCCCGTCGATGGTCTTTGAGATGCCTTCAACAGTAAGAACCTCATTGCCTATCTCGCGGTCGGGCCTGAAGTCAACGTAAGGGTATTTGCGGCTGGAGGGCTTTATTTCCTCAAGCTCTATCTTTTCAAGCGCACGTTTTCTGGAGGTAGCCTGCTTGCTCTTTGACGCATTGGCGGAGAAGCGGGAGATGAATTCCTGAAGCTCCTTTATCTTTTCCTCCTTCTTCTTGTTGGCTTCCTTCATCTGCCTTATGAGGAGGGTGCTGGATTCGTACCAGAAATCGTAGTTGCCTGCATACAGCTGGATCTTTCCGTAGTCGATATCTGCGGTATGTGTACATACCTTGTTAAGGAAATATCTGTCGTGGCTTACCACGATCACGGTGTTTTCAAAGTTGATCAGAAATTCCTCCAGCCAGGCTATGGCGTCCATATCCAGATGGTTGGTAGGCTCGTCAAGAAGGAGTATATCGGGGTTTCCGAACAGGGCCTTTGCAAGCAGGACCTTTACCTTCTCCGAGCCGTTAAGATCGCGCATCATGCTGTGGTGCAGCTCTGTCTCTATCCCGAGGCCGTTAAGGAGGTTTTCGGCGTTGGACTCGGCTTCCCACCCGTCCATTTCGGCAAATTCGGCCTCAAGCTCGCTCGCTCTTATACCGTCCTCGTCGGAAAAATCCTCTTTGGCATATATGGCATCCTTTTCCTTCATTATCTCATAAAGGCGTTCGTTTCCGAGGATGACGGTATCCAGGACCGTGTAGTCATCATATTTGAAATGATCCTGCTCAAGGACCGATATACGCTGCCCGGGAGTAATGGAGATATTGCCGCCCGTGGTATCAAGCTCTCCGGAAAGGATCTTTAAGAACGTGGATTTTCCGGCTCCGTTTGCTCCGATCACACCGTAGCAGTTCCCTTCGGTGAATTTTATGTTTACATCCTCAAAAAGGGCTTTTTTTCCCACCCTGTAGGTTACGTTGTTTGCTGCTATCATAGAAACTCCTTTATTATCGTTTGTGAACAGTTGGTTACTATTCACAGCCGAATCGCGTAAAAAATCACCGGGTCATCCGGTGAGCCAGGCTGCATTGTCTCTGCATACGGGGATAGTATAGCGGAAACCATCGGAGGTTGCAAGTTTTTTATATATTATGTTATTGTTAATAAGGACTGGGGGAAAGCGCGAATGCTGACAGCTGCGAAAGGAATTCTTTCATTGGGCCCGGGACGGAGAAGGTTATGCAGAATTTTAACAAAATTTTGAAAAATGCGGCAGAACAGGGAGCTTCGGACATACATCTGTCCCTGGTGGACGGGGTGTCACTTCGCATAAACGGAAGGCTTGTCAGACAGGAAGACATAAGCTGCACCGCATCGGATATGGAAGAGCTGCTGTCCCTTTTTATGACGGGGGAGATGGCTCTGAGGCTTAAGAACGAGGGAGAGCTGAGTCTTGTATATGATGCGGGGGAGTCGGAGCGCTTCAGGATAAACCTCTATCGAAAGAACAAGGCTCTGGCCGCCTCCATAAGGATAATACCGAAGGAAGCTCCCATGCTCTCACAGCTTCAGGCTCCTAAGGCGCTGAGCGCCCTTATAAAGGAAAGCTCCGGCATCATCCTCGAGGCGGGAAAGACCGGGAGCGGACGTTCCACCACCGTTGCTGCCATGATAAGGGAGATAAACTTAATCGGGGAAAGACATCTGGTGAGCATTGAGGAAAATATAGAATTTCCCATCAAAAGCGACCGCGCGGTCATAGATCAGAGGAAGCTCGTCGATGATACGAAAAGCTACAGTGAGGGCATTAAGGCGGCCATAAGGGAAAATGCCGACATCATAGTGCTTTCGGAGCTTGACTGCAGGGAAACCGTGGAGGAGGCATTGTATGCGGCGGAGACAGGAAAGCTCATCATAGGTGTGGTCGGGGCCACAGACAGTATTACCGCCATAAAAAGGCTCCTGAGCTTTTACGAGCCTGAGAGGCAGGACGCACTCAGGGCAAGGCTTTCGGACAGCCTCATCTGCTGCCTGTCACAGCTTCTGATCCCAACACGGAAGGGCGGAAGAAAAGCTGCCTTCGAGCTGCTTATAGCCGACCGGGCAGTGAGAAACCTGCTTAAGGAAGGAAAATACGGGCAGGTAAACGCCATCATGCAGGCGGACCGCAGGCTGGGGATGACGATAATGGACGACAGTATCTGCGAAATGTATCTGACCGGGCAGATATCCAGGGAAAATGCGCTTTTTTATGCCCTGGACAGAACTTATGTCGAAGAAAGGCTCAACGGTATTTGACGGTTACTCTGTTTTGGGCTAAAATATAGCTGTACTGAAAAGTATTATATTAATCTTAGCGTTTGTGTAATGCGAGCGCAGACGCGGAAAGGAGATTGCCATGCAAATAGGTGCTGTTGGTACGGGCTATTATCAGCCGTATGTGTACAATACCAATTCACTGAGCCGCGCGAGCATGAAACCGGTTCAGGGGATAGGCGATGATCTCCTCACTTCAAAGACTGACTTTTCTGCACTTACGGATGAAACGAAGCAGAACGTGAATCCTTTAAAGCGTGGAGAAACGGCTGATTTTGAGGGAATAGTCGACATGCAGATGCAGATGGGCAGGATGAACGCTTCCAGATTGTTCGGAAACGAGGCTGCCGCCCCTGTGACTGAGTCAGAGGAAACCGGCGCTCCGAATACGGAGGACAGCCAGTATACTCAGGCTATAGCCTATCAGCCAATCGATTTATTCGCATAAGCAAAAGCAGGAAAGAACGAAGGCTGCATAACGCGGTTTTCGTTCTTTTCTGTGCGTGTTAAAGGCTTTTGCAGTGGTAGAGTTAGAGTTATGATAAAGGAAGATAAGGAAAACACGAAAAAACGGTTGTTATTGTTTCTGGCCCTGACGTTTCTGGCCACCTATGCCTTTGAGTTTGCGGTTCTTTTTCCGAAATGGAGAGAGGTAAGATCCATAGCCGCCCTTCCAATAGCAGCTGTTATGTATATACCGGCAATAGCGGTTGTTATTGTAAGGCTCCTGACTAAGGAAGGCTTCAGGCCGGCTTATATCGATCCGAGATTTAAGAGGGGCAAACGCAGATATTACCTGATCGCGTGGTTCGGACCGCCGGTTCTTACGATCATCGGGGTGCTGATCTATTTTATGATCTTTCGGGATAATTTTTCCTTTGAAATGGAGTACTATGTGGGCGTCCTTAAGGACCAGGGAGCGGATTATGCCCCCGAGGTCGCAAGAAGCATGGTGCTCAGCAGCGCTGTGGCGGGCTTCTTTCTGGCCCCCGTGCTGAATTTTGTTACCTGCTTCGGTGAGGAGTGGGGCTGGCGTGGTTATCTCCTTCCGAAGCTTACTGAGCTTACGGGCCTTAAGCCTGCCATTTTTATATCCGGGGTGATCTGGGGGCTGTGGCATCTTCCGCTTACGATAATGGGGCATAATTACGGCCTTGGGTACAAAGGCTATCCGGTGTGCGGGATATTGGCCATGTGCTGTTTCTGTACCGTTATCGGCATCCTGTTTTCCTGGCTGTTTATCAGAACGGGAAGCGTACTGCCGTCGGTATTTGCCCACGGAGCCTTAAACGGCTTTGCCTCCTTTGGCATATATTTTACGAAGGATGGAGGCAACCCCTTCATCGGCCCCTCGGTGACCGGGATCATATCGGGCCTGCCTTTTATAATCTGCGCCTGCATCGTCTTTAAGCTTCTGCGGGATGACCCGGGGGAGGCCGCTGAGCTTTCCGAGGAAAAGCCTTCACAAAAGCAGGAGGCAAGGCATCCGGAAAGGCGGGAGACCCAGGAGGAAGCACGGGACAAATGACAGTATTATATGGTAAACGCCATTAGGCAAAACCGGATGCCGCTTGCTATAATAACACTGTTATATAAAAAAACCGATTTTAAATACACTGTAAGTGTGATACAATGGTACAGCTATGGATAAGATAAAGAAAATCAAATTCGCTCTGCGGCTCCTTGGTCTGTTTTTCATTCTGCTGCCGCTAAGCTCCTCAATATTAATCTATAACGTTTCGTCGGGAGAGTCCGAGCTTTTAAGCTCGCTTACTCCGCCTCTGACGTCCAACATTGAATCTTCGGTATCTGCCTCAAATCTTGATATC
>DNAD01000333.1 GCA_003484785.1 Lachnospiraceae bacterium | reverse complement strand
GTGCCCTATTTCTATTCCACCTATGAAGAGGAAAATGAGTCGGTGGTGACGGATAAAAAGAAGGTTTGTGTGCTCGGCTCGGGCCCCATAAGGATCGGTCAGGGGATCGAATTTGACTATTCCAGCGTGCATGCGGTGGATACCATACGAAAAGCAGGCTATGAGGCGATAATAATAAACAACAATCCGGAAACGGTATCCACCGACTACAGCTCGGCGGACAAGCTCTATTTCGAGCCTCTCTGCATCGAGGATGTGATGAACATAGTGGAGCTGGAAAAGCCCCTGGGCGTCATCGCAACCCTCGGAGGACAGACCGCCATCAATCTTGCCGGACCTCTTTCGGAACGGGGAGTGAAGCTTATAGGTACAGGGTGTGAGGCCATAAACAGGGCTGAGGACAGGGATGAATTCAACAGGGTCCTTACGGAGCTTGGAATTCCGAAGCCGGAGGGCTATGCGGTAAGCTCCGTGGAGGAGGGAGTAAAAAGGGCAGCGCAGATCGGCTATCCGGTGCTTGTACGTCCTTCCTTCGTGCTGGGCGGACGCGCGATGCAGATAGTTTCAAAGGAGGCCGACTTAAGGCATTATCTTAAGAATGCCGTCGAGATAGATGAGGACAGGCCGGTGCTTGTGGACCGGTATATCTCAGGCAAAGAGGTTGAGGCGGATGCGATATGTGACGGAGTTGATGTCTTCATCCCGGGTATCATGGAGCTTGTTGAACGGACAGGGGTACACTCCGGTGATTCCATAAGCGTGTACCCGCCCTACAGCCTGTCCGACAGGGTGAAGGGCACTATCCTTAAATACACGAAGAAGCTGGGACTCGGAATAGGAATAGTCGGCCTTTTCAACATACAGTTCATAGTGGATAAGGATGAGGAGGTTTACGTGATCGAGGTAAACCCACGCTCTTCAAGAACAGTACCTTTCCTCTCAAAGGCGACCGGCTTCAGTCTTGCGGATATAGCAACCCTTGCCATTCTGGGGGTCAGCCTAAAGGAGCAGGGGATCTTCTGTCTCTATCCCGAGGAACAGAAGAGATGGTATGTGAAGGCTCCCGCCTTTTCCTTTGCAAAGCTTCGGGGGATGGATGCTTATCTGTCACCGGAAATGAAGTCGACGGGCGAGGCCATAGGCTATGATGACAAGCTTCATCGGGCCATGTATAAGGCGATCATAGCCTCCGGCGTAAAGCTCCATAACTACGGAACCGTTCTGGTCACCCTTGCGGATGAGGATAAGGAGGAGGCACTTCCTCTGATAAAGCGTTTCTATGAGCTGGGGTTTAATATAGAGGCTACCTCGCTTACGGCGGAATTTTTAAGGGAGCGCGGCATAAGGACAAAGCTTCTGCATAAGCTCAGCGAGGGCAGCAGGGAGGTTCTGGATGTGATAAAAGCAGGGTATGTCAGCTACGTTATCAATACCCGGGCGATCCTCTCAGGGGTCCATTACGGGGACGGGGCAGCAATAAGAAGGACGGCCATCGAAAACGGGGTTACGATGTTTACCTCCCTGGATACGGTGCGCGTGCTTCTGGATGTGCTTGAGGAGCTTACGGTAACGGTTTCGACCATCAGATAATGTGTACGGGAAGATCTTGATCCCGGACATACAGGAATTATACGATCACAGCTACAGGAGGAAATGATATGTGTTCGATCATGGGTTTTGCCGGAGACAGTATTACGGCAGAGGAGTTTAAGGTGTATTTTGACAGGACGATTTCCAGAGGCCCTGATATGCAGAGGATCATCAATATTCCCGGAGGGATCCTCGGGTTTGAGCGTCTGGCGATAATGGGGCTTCATGAGGAGGGCATGCAGCCCTTTTGCCTCAATGATAATTATCTTGTATGCAACGGAGAACTCTATGGCTTCAGGCCCCTTAAGGAAGAGCTTAAGCGGAAGGGATACAGCTTTAAGAGCGATTCTGACTGTGAGCTTCTTCTTCCCCTTTATGAGCTGTATGGAACGGATATGTTTAAAATGCTGGATGCCGAATTCGCCTGTATAATCTTTGATGCGGCCTCAGCTTCATTTATCGCGGCCCGGGACCCCATAGGCATAAGACCTCTGTATTACGGATATACAAAAAATCGGGAAATAGTCTTTGCCTCGGAGCCCAAAAACCTTGTCGGCCTGGTTGAGGAGATATTTCCCTTCCCGCCCGGACACTATTACAGGAACGGAGAGTTTATATCATACAGGTGCATGACAGAGGTAAAGAAGACAGTGGATGATGACATTGACACCATTTGCGCGTGCATTCATGACAAGCTGGTCGCGGGGGTCAGAAAAAGGCTGGACTCCGATGCGCCTCTGGGCTTCCTTCTCAGCGGAGGACTGGACAGCTCCCTTGTGTGCGCCATTGCGGCAAGGCTTTCCGATAAGCCGATACGCACCTTCGCCATAGGCATGAAAACCGATGCCATCGACCTAAAATACGCAAGGGAGGCCGCGGACTATCTGGGCAGCAAACACACCGAGGTCATTATCACAAAGGAGGATGTGATCCGGAATCTGCCCACTGTGATCTCCATACTGGGAACCTATGACATCACTACCATAAGGGCAAGCATGGGGATGTACCTTGTGTGCAAAGCCATACATGAAAAGACCGATATCCGTGTGCTGCTTACCGGGGAGATCTCCGATGAGCTGTTCGGATATAAGTATACCGATTTTG
>DNAD01000156.1 GCA_003484785.1 Lachnospiraceae bacterium | reverse complement strand
CTCATCGTGGTTGAGAGCTCGGTTGAGACCGCCTATGATTATGTGCAGGGACTGGGGCTTGAGATATTTAAAGAGAAACGGTACCGAAACAACAAGCATACATTTTTCAGGTCTATTCAATAAACAGGAAGGGAGGTGACTTTCAGTGAAGAAGGCGATCTATCCGGGGAGCTTTGATCCCGTTACCTACGGACATCTGGATATTATCGGAAGAGCAGCGGAGGCGTTCGATGAGCTGATCGTCTGCGTACTCGATAATAAGAACAAACATCCGTTGTTTTCGGTGGATGAACGTGTTAATATATTAACGGAGCTTACGAAGGAGCTTGATAATGTGCGCATAGACAGCTACACAGGGCTTTTGGTGGACTGCTGTTTACAGAAGGGGGCGCACGTTATCGTAAGAGGTCTTCGGGCCGTCACCGATTTTGAATATGAGCTTCAGATGGCGCAGACAAACAGGAAGCTTGCAAAGATGCAGGTGGATACCATGTTTCTGACCACTGATCTTCGCTATGCTTATCTGAGCTCATCGACGGTCAAGGAGGTGGCTTCCTTCGGCGGCGATATAAGCGATTTTGTTCCGCCGCTGGTAGCAGAGCTTACCTATGATAAATACAGACAGAAGCAAGGATGATATATGCCTTTTACAGGCGTAACAGGGGGATCGATCGGTACGGGGGTAAAAAGTATGAGCAGCAAGATTGAACAGATCATTGAAGAGATCGAGGATTTTATCGACGATTGTAACTATCAGAAATTTTCAAGCACCAACATAATCGTTGAGAGGGAGAGGCTGGAGGAATATCTGAGGGAGCTTAAGACCAGGACGCCCGAGGAGATAAAACGCTATCAGAAGATCATCAGCAATAAGGAAGCGATCTTACAGGATGCCCGGCAAAAGGCCGATGCCATCGTAAAGGAGGCTCAGGCAAACAGGGATCAGATGGCAAGTGAGCATGAGGTGCTGCAGAGGGCCCATGCCCAGGCCGATGAGGTGATAAGGATAGCCAATGCCCAGGCCCAGCAGACAGTGGATCAGGCGATGATGGAGGCCAACAGCGTCAGGGAATCGGCAATGAAGTATCTGGATGACATGCTGGCGGAGCTTCAGAATATCCTGCATCATTCCATTGATTCGGCGGAAAAAAGATATGAGAGCCTGCTGACCTCTTTGAGGCAGTGCGCTCAGGTGGTGGATAAGGACAGGGCGCAGCTCTATCCTCAGGTGGAGCTGGAGCAGGATATAGCCACTCTTGAATCGGGTATAAACAATCCGCCGCCCGGGGGACAGGCGGGACAGCCTGTAAGGCCCCTGACGGCAGGAGCGGGCGTATCGGTGAATATGCCCGGCGCAAAGTAAAGACTATGTTGAATCTGACAGAACTGAAGCCCGCAAGGGTATTTAAATTTTTTGAAGAGATCTGCGGGATCCCGCACGGTACGGGACACACCGACGCGCTCAGCGACTATATCGAGGAGCTCGCAAAAAAGCTTTCCTTAAGGTATTTAAGGGATAATTTCGGAAACCTTGTGATCTATAAGGATGCCTGCCTGGGAAACGAAGGAGAGACCATTGTCCTTCAGGAACATCTTGACATGGCCGCCGGCAGGGATACCGGGCTGATCATCAGGCAGGACGAAAAAGAAAAAAGATCCGAGCTTTCCGTCATTGACGATTATATTTATGCCAGAGGCACCGTCCTCGGAGCTGACGGGGGCATAGGAATAGCTTATATCCTTGCGCTGCTTGAGGCACAGGACATCTCCCATCCTCCGATAGAGGCTCTGTTTACGGTTGACGCCGATGCCGGGATGAAGGGCGTAAGGGAAATGGATCTGTCCGTTATAAAGGGCAGAAGGATGATCAACTTCGGTCACTTTAACGAAGGCGAGATCCTCATGGGCTGCGCCGGAGAGAGAAGGATATCCTGCGAGGTCCCGGTAAGATATGAGAGCGAGTTCGGAACGCTTTATGATATCGTTATCTGCGGCCTTAACGGAGGTCATTCCGGGCTTGAGATAGATATGTACAGGGGCAATGCCAATATGATGATGGGAAGGCTCCTTCATTATATCGATCTTTACATGGACTATTCCCTTGCCTATTTAAAGGGCGGCAAGAGCTACAATCATATTCCGAGAGAGGCGAAGGCCTCTATCCTTATCAAGACGGAGGACGCGGACAAGCTTGAGACTCTGATCGACCGCTTCAATGAAGAGCTGCTTAAGGAGTACAGGTTCATAGAGGATAATCTTACAATATACTGTGAGAACAAGGATGAACTGGTAGAGAACGTTCTCACCGAAAAGACAAAGCAGAGAGTTATCTTTATGCTGCTGGCTCTTCCCGACGGCATCGTAAAAATGAATCCGGAATATAAGGATATCGTGCAGACCTCCTCAAATGCCGGGATGATGTCTCTTGAAAGGAACAGCTTTGTGATGCATATCAGCATACGAAGCCTGCTGTCATCGGAAAAGCACGCCCTGTGCGACAAATTCAAATTCCTGACAGAGACCATAGGCGGGAAGTTCCACGTTACGGTGAATTATCATGCCTGGGAATACCAGGAAAGGTCGGCCCTCAGGGAGAGCCTTATCTATGTATACTTCCGGATGTACAATGAAAATCCGAAGCTTACCATGTTACATTCGGGGCTTGAATGCGGGATAATCTCGGACAAGATAAGAGATATGGATATCGTGTCCATAGGGCCCACGATAGAAAATGTGAACACAGATAAGGAAAGGCTCTGCATAAGCTCGGTGGAGAGAACCTGGGACTTTCTGGTGAGGCTGCTTGAGGCGTTGTAAAATATTATGTTAACTGATATAGACGGAGTCCTCTTTGATCTTGACGGTACCCTTGTGGATTCGATGAACATGTGGGAGCAGATCGATATCGAATACCTGGGGGGATTGAACATAGATATGCCCGATGATCTTCAGCGCTCCATAGAGGGCAGGAGCTTTTATGAGACCGCGGTCTATTTTAAGGAAAGGTTCGGAATAGAGGATCCGATCCCTTCCATAATGGACAGATGGAACGAAATGGCAAGGGAAATGTATGCCCACAGGGTTCCTCTGAAAAAGGGAGCTGCGCAGTTTCTGTCATTTCTTAAGGAAAACGGCTACAAAACAGGCATATCCACCAGCAATTCCATGCTTCTTACCGAGACGGCTCTGAAGGCCCACAATATAGAAGGCTTTTTTGACTGTATAAGGGCGGGCTGCAATGAGATAAGCGGAAAGCCGGCACCGGATGTGTATCTTCTGACGGCCTCCGATCTGGGGCTTTTGCCGGAAAGATGTCTGGTATTTGAGGATCTTGTTGCCGGGATACAGGCAGGAAAAGCCGCGGGCATGAAGGTATGCGCGGTAAGGGATGATTTTTCCGAATATCAGCTTAAGGAAAAGCGGGAGCTTGCGGATTATTTTATCAATGATTATTTTGAGGTGCCCGGAGTACTCCGATAAAGGATAATGCTTCGAGTCAGGGAACCGACGGGGCTGATCCGGAAAGCCGGGGTTTACAGCCGGAAACAGTTTGGGGATGAACAGGGGAGACAAGGGATATATCCGTTATCAACGGAAAAGAACAGCAATAATAACGATTCTTATGTATGCTTTGAGTACAGGCATATATTTTTTAGGCTATTTTACCCTTCACACAAACAAGAGCCTCTGGACGGTCATAGCTGTACTTTCGCTTCTGCCTGCAAGCAAGAGCGCTGTAAGGATGATAATGCTCTTAAGGGTCAATCCCACCGACCCTTCCCTCTACGACGAGGTTTTAAAATGCTGTCCGAAGCTGTCCCTTCTTTTTGATCTCATTTTTACAACCTATGAAAAAACCTATGTGGCGCAGGCTCTGGCATACGGATGCGGCAATCTCTGCGTCCTGTCGGAAACCCCGGGAAAGGGCGAAAAGAAAACTGCAGGAGAGCTGGAGGCATATATAAGAACCTCGCTGAAGGAGAAGAATCCTTCTCTTTCGGTAAAGGTATATGATGACAGGGCGGCATTCCTTAAAAGAGCCTCCGAGATAAATGCTTTGCGGGAAGCTTCGGGGTCCTCGGAGGAGGAGAGGGAGCCTGCTTTTTTTGATACTCTGCGGGCG
>DNAD01000257.1 GCA_003484785.1 Lachnospiraceae bacterium | reverse complement strand
TTCGGCTGTGAATAGTAACAACAGAACTGCCCATTTAGTGCGCAGCTGCAGATCGGAGGTATGAATGCTTGAGGTCAGGGACCTGAATATAGAATTTCATGATCATATCACTCCGGAGACCGTGGTCTACGATTTTGACCTTCATATGGAGGAGGGAGAGATCGTCGGACTGGTAGGGGAATCGGGCTCGGGCAAATCCATGTCGGCCCTTGCCATCGCGGGGCTTCTTTCGAGAAGAAACATGAAGAAACGCGGAAGCATAGTGTTTGACGGAGTTGATATCTTAAACTGTCCCAGAGATGAGCTCAGGAAGCTTCAGGGAAACGATATCAGCATGGTGTTTCAGGAACCCATGTCCTCACTGGATCCGCTTATGAAAATAGGCAGACAGGTGGAGGAGAGCCTCCTTCTTCATACGAAGCTTACGGCTCAGGAGAGAAGGGAAAAGGTGATCGATGCCCTCAAAGAGGTGGAGCTTTCCGATCCCGAAGCCCTGATACAAATGTATCCCCACGAGCTTTCCGGAGGCATGAGGCAGAGGGTGATGATAGCCGCTGCCCTTATCTTAAGGCCCAGGCTTCTTATCTGCGACGAACCCACGACTGCCCTGGATGTGACGATACAGGCCCAGATAATAGAGCTTTTGAAAAAAGTGAACAGAAAGTATAATACCGCAATACTGTTCATCTCTCATGATCTAAGCCTTGTAAAGCAGCTGTGCAGCCGGGTGCTTGTAATGTACAAAGGAAACATTGTGGAGAGCGGGGACGCACAGGAGATATTTCTCCATCCCGGGAACGATTATACAAAAAACCTTATCGCAGCTATTCCGAAGCTTGAGAAGATAGAAATATGAATGAGAACGACGTAATATTAAGTGTTAAAAATCTGAATGCTTTTTACAGGACCCAGGGGAGCCTTTTCAACAGGAAAAGCGCCAGAAAACAGATCCTTTACGATATCTCCTTCGAGCTGGAAGAAGGCGAGATCGTCGGGCTTGTGGGCGAGTCGGGCTGCGGAAAATCGACTCTCGGAAAGGCAGTCCTTTCAATGGTAAAGGATACCGAGGGGGAGATAAGGCATTATTCGAAAATGCCCCAGATGATCTTCCAGGATCCCTACGGCTCGCTTAACCCCGCTAAGACCGTAGGATGGATACTTAAGGAGCCCTTAAGAATAAAGAACATGGGAACGGAGGGCGAAAGGACACAAAGAGCCATGGAGATCCTTGACAGGGTAGGCCTTGACGAAGGCTTCATGTCAAGATATCCCGCTGAGCTTTCGGGAGGACAGAGACAGAGGGTATGCATAGCTCTTGCCCTTATGACAGAGCCGAAGCTTATTATTGCCGACGAACCGGTGTCCGCCCTGGATGTGACCATACAGGCACAGATCATAAGGCTGCTGCTTAAGCTCAACAGGGAATCAGGCATAGCCATGATCTTTATTTCCCATGATCTTAAGGTGGTATACCAGATCTGTGAACGGGTGATGGTGATGTACGGCGGAAGGATAGTGGAGGAGGGGAGCGATCGGAAGGTTTACTTTTCTCCGGAGCACGAGTACACAAAAAAGCTTCTTAAGGCCGCGGGCTGCTTTTTCGATAAGCCCGGCCAAAGGGTATGATAAATGAACGGAAGCAGCAGAAAAACGGTTTATCTGGCCTCTGCGGGTTTTATCCTTATAGCTTTCATCTGGGGCGTGGCCTTTGTAATAGTAAAAAATGCGCTGGATTATATCCCGCCGATATATCTTCTGGCTCTGAGATTTACACTTGCGGGGCTTCTTCTTATGCTTATTACGGGGAAGAGGACTCTGAAGGCGTTTCGTGAGGATCACGATTTAGTAAAGAACGGGACGATCGTGGGAGTTATCCTTTTTTTAAGCTATGCCGCACAGACCATAGGCCTTGAGTATACGACAGCGGGAAAGAATGCCTTCCTTACCGCGATCTATGTGGTAGTGGTTCCCTTTGTTCACTGGATAAGAACGAAAAACAGGCCCGATAAGCTTTGTTTTATTGCGGCCTTTATGGCAATAATCGGGATTGGCCTGATATCGCTTCAGGGGGATCTTACCATAAATAAGGGTGATCTTCTGACCCTTCTTTGCGGTGTGCTTTTTGCCCTCCAGATCGAATATCTGGGCAAGTATTCGGAAAGAGAGGATCCGGTGGCCCTGTCTGTGATCATGATGCTTTCCGCGGCGGTGCTTTCATGGATCGCAGCGCCCTTTGCGGACGGGCCCATATCGGGGATCATCCTAAACAGGGAGTCGGTGGGAGGCCTGTTGTATCTGGCCGTGCTGAGCACCATGCTCTGCTTTCTCATACAGAGCATCTGCCAGAGATATGTCAGCTCTTCCCTGGCGGCGATACTTATGTCGGCAGAGGCGGTATTCGGGGCTCTTGCTTCCGCCGTTTTCCTGAAGGAGAAGATGAGCACCAGAATGATATGGGGCTGTGTCATACTGTTTTCGGCCATCATCCTTGCACAGGCCGATCCGGACTACTTTAAACGAAGGGTTACCCGTGAATCGTAACAACGAAGGCCTTTTATTGCGGGTCGTGACGGAAACACCGGACGGCGACAGGAGAGAATCATGTTTAAGATGTTTTACCCTGACAGGTGGGTTGACTCCGCCTATGACATAGATTACGAAGAACTTTTCAGAACCGGGATCCGGGGGCTTATTTTCGATATCGACAATACTCTGGTTCCTCACGGGGCTCACGCCGATAAAAGGGCTGTTGAGCTGTTTGAAAGGCTTCACCGGATCGGGCTTAAGGCAGTGCTCCTGTCAAATAATAAAGAACCGAGAGTACGCTCCTTCTGTGAGGAGGTTAAGTACTGCAGCTATATATATAAGGCGGGCAAACCGAAAAAAAGCGGCTACCTTAAGGCAATGGAGATGATGGGCTGCACCGGGCGGGAGACGGTATTCATAGGAGACCAGCTGTTTACCGATGTCTGGGGGGCCAAAAGAAGCGGCATAAGGGCTATCCTTGTGGGAAAGATCGACCCTGAGGAAGAGATCCAGATAGTATTAAAGAGAAGGCTTGAAGCGGTGGTACTGTTTTTCTACAAAAGAAGCGCAGAGTACAGAGAACAGGAGGAAAGATGGAAATCTACGGTCTCATAGGCAATCCGGTGGAACATTCCCTTTCGCCGGTTATCCACAACACGATATCGGGTGAAATGAACGCAGGGTCGCAGTACCGGTTGTATAAGATAGAGGACTCACCCGGGGAGAACCTTAAGAGGCTCTATGATGAGGGCCTGGCGGGGCTTAATGTTACTGTCCCTTATAAGTCCCGGATCATGGAGTACCTTTGCGGGATCGATCCCCTGGCAAAGGCTATAGGGGCCGTGAATACCCTGAAACGGACGGAATCGGGATATTATGGATATAACACGGATATCGAAGGGCTCAGGCGGGAGATAAAGGAGGAGGGGATCAGCCTTAAGGGAAGGGACTGCATAGTGCTGGGAGCCGGCGGAGCGGCCAGAGCCGCCTCCTTTATGCTGCTTACCGAAAAAGCGCAAAGCATAACCATAATAAACAGAAGCGTTGACAGGGCCGCGGCCATCGCGGAGGGGCTTAAAAGCTTCTTCAGAGATAACATCTCAAAGGAAAAAGAGGCGGGAGCCTGCCCGGAAATAAGGGTGCTTTCCACTGAGGATTCGGATAAGCTTGAAGGAAACGGTTACATAGCGATACAGTGCACCTCCGTAGGCCTTAAACCGGACAGCAGCCGCGCAGTCATAGAATCCCCGGAATTTTACAAAAGGCTTTCCTACGGGATAGATGTGGTATATTCGCCGGGCATAACAAGGTTCATGCAGCTATGCCGGGAAAACGGGGCGGGATGCGTAAACGGCCTTAAAATGCTGCTGTATCAGGCGGTATATGCCTATGAGCTCTGGCACGGCGTCAGCCCCGGGAAAGAGGTCACGGAGAAGGCATATCGGGCGTTATTTAATGCGCAGATGAAAAATATCGTACTGATCGGCTGTATGGGAGCGGGAAAGAGCAGCGTGGGAAGGATCCTTGCGAAAAGGCTTGGGTACGAGTACGCGGATACCGATGAGATGATCGTCTCACGGGAAGGAAGAAGCATAAACGACATCTTCAGGGACTCAGGGGAGGAATATTTCAGGGACCTTGAAACCGGGCTCGTAAGGGAGCTTTCCGAAAACGTCGGGGAGCGAAGACTTGTGCTTTCCACGGGAGGAGGACTTCCCGTTCGCGAATGTAACCGAAGCTATTTGAAAAAAATAGGAACTGTGGTATACTTAAGGGCAGACGAGGAGACTCTTGCGGGAAGGATAAGAAATGCTTCCGACAGACCGCTGCTTAATAACAACAAAACAGCGGGCACAGAGGAGAGTTTTGACAGATCTGCTCAGGACACGGATTATACTGAAAAGAAGATAAGGATCCGCAGGCTTCTTGAGAGCAGGGGAAGGATCTATGAGGATACTTCGGATTACATAATAGATACCGTTGGGCTGAGTCTGAATGAGGTTGTTTTGGAAGGAGAGAGAGTGTTATGAAACTGTTGATCATCAATGGGCCGAGCCTTGCGGCACTGGGAAACAGGGAAGTGGAGGTCTTCGGCAAAAAGGATTATGATTTCCTCTGCCAGGAGATCGCCAGGAAGGCGGCGGCGTCAAATATTCTGGTGGAGATCTACCAGAGCAACCACGAGGGCGAGATCATCGACCGTATACATCAGGCCTATGCAGACGGTACCACGGGGATAATAATCAATCCGGCAGCATATGCCCATTACAGCTACTGTATATACGATGCCCTTATGGCGCTTCCCATCCCGAAGGTTCAGATCCATATCACCGACCTTAACAAGAGGAAGGAGGAATGGCGGCGTATCAATGTTATAGGCCCTGCCTGCAACGAGGTCATAATGGGCCGGGGCTATGACGGCTATATCGATGCCATCGATTATATGTTAAGGAACAATGCCGAGTATACCGCCGAGGAGATAATGAGGGCTCAGGAGGAAAGCGAGTCCTGCAGCATGAGCGATAAGGAAAGGCTTGAGGCCGAGGAGGCGAAAAAAGCCGAGGAACGCAAAAAAAACAGTTGAAATGAAACTGTATATAGTTTAAACTAAACGGGATTAATTTGTAAGGAGGATTTTTTATGATATCAGCCGGTGATTTCAGAAATGGCCTGACTGTCGAAATGGATGGTTCTGTTTTTCAGATTTTGGAGTTTCAGCACGTAAAGCCCGGTAAGGGTGCCGCTTTTGTCAGGACCAAGCTTAAAAACGTTATTAACGGAGGCGTTGTGGAAAAGAGCTTCCGTCCTACCGAGAAGTTCCCCCAGGCCCGTATTGACAGGGTGGATATGCAGTATCTGTATGCTGACGGTGATCTTTATAACTTTATGAATACGGAGACCTATGATCAGGTTGCTCTCGATAAGAATACGATAGGTGATGCGCTTAAGTTCGTTAAGGAAAACGAGATGGTAAAGATCTGTTCCTATAACGGCAGCGTATTTGCGGTTGAGCCTCCGATGTTCGTAGAGCTTGAGGTTACGGAGACCGAGCCCGGCTTTAAGGGCGATACCGCCACAGGCGCAAACAAGCCTGCGATAGTGGAGACCGGGGCCAGCGTAAACGTACCTCTGTTTGTTGAGATAGGAAATAAGATAAAGATCGATACCAGAACCGGAGAATACCTCTCAAGAGTCTGATATCCGGAATACTTATTCAGGGAAGAAGCCTTTGCGCATGGAATGTGGCAGAGGCTTTTTTCAGAGGTGAGAAATGTACAGTGACTATTCCTTTGTATTTGATATAGACGGGACTATCTGTCCGATAAAAGGGAAGGATGAACGGTATGAGGATCTCGTGCCTTTTCCCCGGATCGTCGAAAGGATACGCTATTATCATGATAATGGGGCCAGGATCATACTGTTTACCTCCAGGAACATGAATTCCTATAACGGAAATATCGGGCTGATAAATAAGCATACCGCCAGGATCCTTGCCGAGTGGCTTGATAAATGGGAGATACCTTATGACGAGATAATCTACGGAAAGGTCTGGGCCGGGCATAAAGGCTTTTATGTGGATGACAGAACGGTACGTCCGGATGAATTCTTAAATAATACGCCGGAGGAGCTCGAAAAGATATGCAGGGAGTCGAGATGCGATTCCTGAATTCAGGTTATTGATAACGGTTCAACTGCGCTTTTCCGGTTCGGAAGACCGGCTTTGTCACTTGTTATTTTTTGCCCGATGTGGTATCATAATGTTCATATTGTTACTATTTCAGCCTGAAATAGTATTCAATGTATAAGAGGCGCTCGTAGCTCAGTGGATAGAGCAGCGGATTCCGGTTCCGCGTGTCGGGGGTTCAAATCCTCTCGGGCGCGTTTTACTCGCAAACGCGATCAACTGTGAATAGTAACAGCACGGGAACATTATCCGGCTTCCTTCAGTGAAAAAGTTTGAAAGGCGTGAAACAAATGGCGCGTAATAAAGTATCTGATATTCTGGAAAAGCATTACCGCTACTTCATCATTGGCGGTATTTTTATAATCCTTGTTGTTGTCCTTGTGGTCTTTCTTATCAGCAGGATCGGAAAGAAGGATGATGAAGGCACGGAGATCACCTCTACCAGCACTGTGGAGGTTCCCAAGGACAAATACGAGGTAAACGCCTACCCCAATGTCAACTCCCTTATGGAGACCTACTATACGGCAATGATGAACGGAGATACGGATACCATCGCCAGCGTTTCGGATGTCCTTTCCGATGCCGAGAGGTTCAGGATGGAGGAAAAGGCAAAGTATTACCAGTCTGCCGATGATTTTGTGGTATATACCAAGAAGGGCTACAGGGATAATTCCTATTTCGTTCTGGTGACCTTTGATATATTGTATACAGGAGCGACCACACCGGCCCCTTCCCTTGATTCCACCTATGTATGCACCAATGACAGCGGCGCGCTGTATGTCAACAAATCGGATCTTTCCGAGGAGGAGCAGGCATATCTGCTGGAGCTTACCGTACAGAGCGACGTGGAAGAGCTTATCGATCAGGTGAACGTTGATTACAATAAGGCGCTGGAGGAGGATCCCAATCTGGCGCAGGTTCTTGCGGACATAGATGCGCAGGTGACTCAGGCCGTGAAGGAAAGGCTGTCCGAGCAGCAGAGGCTGGAGGCGGAGGCCGCGGCAGAGCAGGAGGCGGCGGCGCAGGCGGCTGCCCAGGCGCAGAACGCCACGCAGGTAAGGGCTGTTAAGGTGGTAAATATCAGGTCCTCACCAAGCACCGAGGCGAGCATTCTGGGAAAGACCACCAGCGGTGAAGTGTTTACGAGATACGAGGCCATGGAGAACGGCTGGAGCAAGGTGGATTATAACGGCCAGGAGGCTTACATCAGCTCCGAATTCCTTGAGGAGGTTCAGGCACCGGCGGAGACTGCATCGGCGGACGGCAAGGAGACCGTTACCATAAAGAGCGGTACAAGCAAGATAAACATCAGGTCATCGGCAAGTACCAGTGATGACTCCAACAAGATAGGCTCGGCCAAGGGCGGCGACAGCTTTGAGCTCGTGGAGAGGATGGACGGCTGGTGCAAGATCATCTATAACGGGCAGGAGGCCTACGTAAGCTCTGATTACGTGGAGTAAAAAGATGCCGCTGAAGGAGTGTAAATAGCAACATCCTGCGCAGTCCGGGAAAGCCGGAAACTGTGCAGCGCGACGATCGGATAGGGGGTGCATTTCCCCCTATCCGATTACGTTTTAGAGATCTGTACACCCATGACCTGAACGGATACAGATTTTTTACAAAAGGGCATTTTGGATGAGCAGCGGGGATTTGGTTGAATGGCTCAGGGTGTAAGAATAAACAAGTTCATAGCCGATGCGGGAATCTGTTCCAGAAGGGAGGCCGATGCGCTGATAAGCAGGGGAAAGGTCCTCATAAACGGAAAGACTGCCCTGTGCGGAGACAGGGTGACAGAGGGCGCATTGGTGAGCGTAAACGGAAAAAACGTCGAAAGCGGCTCAAGGCGGGTGTATCTTGCCTATAATAAGCCGAAGGGTGTTGTCTGTACCTCCGAAAAAAGAGAGGAAAACAATATCATTAATGCGGTAAAATACCCCGTAAGGGTCACCTATGCCGGGAGGCTTGACAAGGACTCGGAGGGGCTTATACTTCTCACCAACGACGGGGATCTGACAGACAGGCTCATGCGGGGCAGGAATATGCATGAGAAGGAATATGAGGTTACCGTGGATAAGAAGCTGACCAATGATTTTATAAAGGCCATGAGGGCAGGTGTATACCTCGAGGAGCTGGATGTGACCACGAGAAGCTGTAAGGTGAGACGTTTATCGGACAGGAGCTTTGCCATAATACTCACACAGGGCCTTAACAGGCAGATAAAGAGGATGTGCGCCGCCCTCGGCTACAGGGTGAACAGGCTGGTAAGGGTAAGGGTAGGCAATATCGAGCTGGGCAGGCTGAAGACAGGCCAGTACAGGGAGCTTGATAACAGGGAGCTTGATGGGCTGTTTAAGCTTGTGGAGGATAAGGATGAATAAGATCGAAAGGATAAAGGAGCTGACCGGGCTATTAAATAATGCCTCCAGGGCTTATTATCAGGAAGATTCTGAGATAATGAGCAATCTTGAATATGACAGGCTCTACGACGAGCTGAAGGGGCTTGAGGAGGAAACGGGGACGGTGTTTTCAAACAGCCCCACCCTCAGAGTGGGCTATGAGGCCGTAAACGACCTTCCCAAGGAGGCCCATGAGGAGCCCATGCTTTCTCTTGACAAAACAAAGAGCCGGCAGGAGCTTAAGGACTGGCTGGGGGATAAGGAAGGGCTGCTTTCCTGGAAGCTCGACGGGCTTACCATTGTGCTTACCTACAACGGGGGAGAGCTTGTAAAGGCAGTGACCAGAGGAAACGGGGAGATCGGAGAGGTCATCACTCCCAATGCGAAGACCTTCATAAATCTGCCGCTCAGGATCCCCTATAAGGGAGAGCTCATCCTCAGGGGAGAGGCTGTCATAAGCTATAAGGACTTTGAGGAGATAAATACAAGGATAGAGGATGCGGACGCAAGGTATAAGAACCCCAGAAACCTCTGCTCGGGATCGGTAAGGGCGCTGAACAGCGAGGTGACGGCCTTAAGAAGGGTGCGGCTCAATGCTTTTTCTCTGGTAAGGGCTGCGGACGTTGATTTTGACAACAGACGGAGCAGGCAGCTTGAGTTCTTAAGAGAGCAGGGCTTTGAGACTGTGGAATATTATAAGGTTACCTCAGAGGATATCCTTGACAGGATAGAATACTTTGCCGAAGCGATAGCGGATTACGATATACCCTCCGACGGCCTGGTGCTTACCTATGAGGATATAGCCTACGGAAGGTCGCTTGGAAGGACCGCAAAGTTTCCAAGGGATTCCATAGCCTTTAAATGGGCGGACGAGACCGCGGAGACTGTTTTAAGGGAGATGGAATGGAGCCCTTCAAGGACCGGGCTCATAAACCCCATTGCCGTTTTTGACCCCGTGGAGCTTGAGGGCACAACAGTAAAGCGGGCAAGCGTCCATAACCTCAGTGTGCTGAAGGGGCTGAAGCTTGGGATCGGGGACAGGATCACGGTATATAAGGCCAATATGATAATACCGCAGATCGCCGAAAACCTTACCTGTTCGGGAGAGCTTGAGCTTCCGCAGATCTGTCCCGCGTGCCATGGAAAGACCGAAATAAGACAGGATAACGACGTTGAGACCCTGGTGTGCCCAAATCCCGAATGCCCGGCGAAAAAGCTTAAGAGCTTTGCTTTGTTTGCGGGAAGGGATGCGATGAACATAGACGGGCTGTCGGAAATGACCCTTGAAAAATTCATCGGGCGGGGCTTTATCTCAGAGCCGGCCGATATATTCAGGCTGTCCGTCCACAGGGATGAGATATGTAAGATGGACGGCTTTGGTGAAAAGTCTTATAATAACCTTCTGGAAAGCATTGAAAGAGCGAGGCATGCAGAGCCCGCAAGGCTTCTTTACAGCCTTGGCATATTAAACGTAGGGCTTTCAAACGCGAGGCTGATCTGTAAGCATTTTGATAATGATCTTGAGAAGGTCAGAAGGGCCGGTTACGAGGAACTGACGGCCATAGACGGGGTTGGAGGGGTGATCGCCGGCTCTGTATGCGAATATTTCAGCTCCGATGAGAATAACCGTATATTTGACGATCTGCTGAAGGAGGTAGTTATAGAGAAGCCCGAGGCAGCAGAGGCCAGAGATGGAATTGCCGGAAAGAGCTTTGTCATAACAGGAAGTTTACATAACTTTGAGAACAGGGATGCGCTCAAGACCGCGATAGAGAATGCGGGAGGCAAGGTTACGGGCTCAGTGAGCTCCAATACGGATTATCTGATAAATAATGATATTAACAGTACTTCCTCCAAGAACAAAAAAGCAAAGGAGTTGTCGGTGCCCATCATAACCGAGGATGAGGTAATGGGCCTGCTTGGGCTGAAGGAGTGAGGGGATGCTGTAGTTCTGCTTTATAGTACTGAACAGTTGTGAAGATGGAGGTTTGATATGCCGATCAAGATCATGGATTCGATGCCAGCACAGTCGATCCTGGAAAACGAGAATATTTTTGTGATGACGGAGTACAGGGCAATGCACCAGGATATACGTCCTTTGAAGGTGCTGATCTTAAATCTCATGCCCACCAAGATAATTACGGAGACTCAGCTGCTGCGTAAGCTTTCAAATTCGCCCCTTCAGGTGGATGTGGAGTTTCTGCAGACGGTAAGCTATGTCCCACAGCATGTCGATCAGAATCATCTTGAGAGCTTTTACAGGACCTTTGATGACATAAAGGATAATAAGTATGACGGTATGATAATCACCGGGGCGCCTGTTGAGCATATAGCCTTTGAGGAGGTGGAATACTGGGATGAGCTGGTACGTATAATGGACTGGAGCGAAAAGCATGTCCATTCGACTCTGTTCTTATGCTGGGGAGCTTTTGCGGGGCTTTACCATTTTTACGGGATTGACAAATACGAGTATCAGGAGAAGCTTTCCGGGGTTTTCAGCCACAGGCTCCTCAAAAAGACCTCTCCGTTATTCAGAGGCTTTGATGATGTTTTTGACGCGCCTCATTCCCGGATCGCCTATGTGCGCTATGAGGACGTTAAAAAGGCTGAAGGGCTGGAGCTTCTGGCAGATTCGGCTCAGGCCGGGGTCACTCTTTTAAAGACTGAGGATTCCAGAAGGTTTTTCGCCCTCTGTCATCTGGAATATGATGCGGATACCCTTAAGAAGGAATATGAGAGGGATGTGTCAAAGGGAATGGATCCGAAGGTTCCAGAGCACTACTTCCCGGGAGACGACCCCGCCCTCGCCCCTGTAGTCCGCTGGCGCGCCGCAGCCCAGCTGTTTTATTCCAACTGGCTCAATTACTACGTATATCAATCAACTCCGTATGATCTCAGGCGGATCGC
>DNAD01000150.1:2121-4033 GCA_003484785.1 Lachnospiraceae bacterium | reverse complement strand
GATCTGTTTTAACTGATCAGAGCATATGTTTGACTTAAATAATTACGGAGGATATTAAAATGGCAAAATTAACTACAGCTGAGATCATTGATGCTATTAAAGAGTTAACTGTTCTTGAATTAAATGACCTTGTTAAGGCATGTGAAGAGGAGTTCGGTGTTTCGGCGGCAGCAGGAGTTGTCGTAGCTGCGGCAGCAGGCGACGGAGCAGGCGCTGCTGAGGAGAAGACCGAGTTTGATGTAGAGCTTACCGAGATCGGTTCCGAGAAGGTTAAGGTCATCAAGGTTGTTCGTGAGATCACCGGCCTGGGACTTAAGGAAGCCAAAGAGCTTGTTGATACCGCTCCCAAGATGGTTAAAGAGGGCGTTTCCAAGGAAGAGGCCGAGGACGTTAAGAAGAGGCTTGAGGAAGTGGGAGCAAAGATCACCCTTAAGTAAGATCAGAAAAATCGAATATTTATTATTGACATAGTAAAAGGGCTTGTGTTATCATGTAGAGTGCGTTATTTTGGAAACACAGGCTCTTTTATTGTGCCTGAAAACAAGATTTATTAACGGGGTGAAACGTCGATGGAAAAAAACAGGATACGTCCTATCGCCGCGGGCAGGAATACCCGCATGAGCTTTTCGAGACAGAAGGAGGTACTGCAGATACCTAATCTGATCGAGGTTCAGAAGAATTCCTACCGGTGGTTTTTGGAAGAGGGTCTTAAAGAGGTCTTTGATGACATTTCTCCGATCACGGATTACAACGGCCATTTAAGCATGGAGTTTGTTGATTTCAAGCTCTGCGAGGATGACGTAAAGTACTCTATCGAGGAGTGTAAGGACAGAGACGCCACTTATGCGGCTCCACTGAAGGTCAATGTGAGGCTGTATAATAAGGAAAACGGCGAGATCATCAGTCATGATATCTTTATGGGGGATCTCCCTCTCATGACTGCAACCGGTACCTTTGTCATAAACGGTGCCGAGAGAGTAATAGTCAGCCAGCTTGTAAGGTCACCGGGAATATACTATGCCATCAGCCATGACAAATTCGGTAAGAGGCTGTTTTCATCGACTGTAATTCCAAACAGAGGAGCATGGCTGGAATATGAAACGGATTCCAACGATGTGTTTTTTGTACGGGTGGACAGGACCAGAAAGGTGCCGGTTACGGTACTGATAAGATCACTGGGCATCGGCAGCAATCAGGAGATAATCGATCTTTTCGGCGATGAGCCCAAGATCATGGCTTCCTTCTCAAAGGATACCTCCTCCAATTACGAGGAGGGTCTGCTTGAGCTTTACCGTAAGATCCGTCCCGGAGAGCCTCTGACCGTGGAGAGCGCCGAAAGCCTTATAAATGCCATGTTTTTTGATGCAAGGCGTTACGATCTGGCGAGGGTCGGAAGATATAAATTTAATAAGAAGCTTTCCTTCAGAAAGAGGATAAAGGGACATATCCTTGCGGAGGACGTGGTTGATGAGAATACCGGAGAGGTTCTGGCAGAGGCCGGCACAAGGCTCACCGAGGAAATGGCCTCAAGGATACAGAATGCCGGGGTTCCTCATGTATATATACAGACAGAGGAAAGGAACGTCAAGGTCCTTTCCAATATGATGGTGGACATCACCTCCTTTATCGACTGCAATCCTAAGGATTTCGGGATCACTGAGCTCGTATATTATCCGGAATTAAGAAGGATAATGGACGAGTGCGGGGACGACGAGGAGGCGCTTTCGGAGGCCCTTCGCGCCAATGTCCACGAGCTTGTTCCCAAGCATATCACCAGGGAGGATATCATAGCCTCCATTAATTATAATATCCATCTGGAGTACGGTATCGGCAACGATGACGATATCGATCACCTTGGAAACAGACGTATCCGTGCGGTTGGAGAGCTTTTACAGAATCAGTACAGGATAGG
>DNAD01000150.1:1037-1949 GCA_003484785.1 Lachnospiraceae bacterium | reverse complement strand
TTCGGCTCCTCACAGCTGTCACAGTTTATGGATCAGAACAACCCTCTGGGCGAGCTTACCCACAAGAGACGTCTTTCGGCTCTGGGTCCCGGAGGTCTTTCGAGAGACCGAGCGGGGTTTGAGGTTCGTGATGTTCATTATTCCCATTACGGCAGGATGTGCCCGATCGAGACTCCTGAAGGTCCCAACATCGGTCTTATCAACTCTCTTGCCTGCTATGCGAGGATCAATGAGTACGGCTTTGTTGAGGCTCCCTACAGAAAGATAGATCATTCGGATCCGGAGAATCCCGTGGTTACTGATGAGGTAGTATACATGACTGCCGATGAGGAGGATAATTACCATGTGGCCCAGGCGAACGAGCCTCTTGATAAGGAGGGTCATTTCGTAAGGCGAATGGTTTCGGGACGTTTCAAGGACGAGACCTCCGAGTATGATAAGTCAATGTTTGAATACATGGACGTGTCGCCGAAGATGGTATTCTCGGTGGCTACGGCCCTTATTCCCTTCCTTGAGAACGATGACGCGAACCGTGCCCTTATGGGCTCCAACATGCAGCGTCAGGCGGTGCCTCTGCTGACTACCGAGGCTCCTGTGGTAGGAACGGGAATGGAGCCCAAGGCAGCGGTGGATTCCGGTGTCTGCGTGGTGGCAAGGAAATCGGGAACGGTCATATACTCCATGTCCAATGAGATCGGGGTTAAGAACGATGACGGGACTAAGGATGTATACAGGCTTTCCAAGTTCATGCGAAGCAACCAGTCAAACTGCTATAATCAGAAGCCCATAGTGGAAAAGGGCGAGCATATCGAGGAGGGACAGGTTATCGCGGACGGTCCTTCAACCGCGGGAGGTGAGCTTTCCCTCGGAAAGAACCCTCTGATCGCCTTCATGACCTGGGAAGGTTATAAC
>DNAD01000150.1:0-994 GCA_003484785.1 Lachnospiraceae bacterium | reverse complement strand
GTTATAACTACGAGGATGCGGTTCTCTTAAGCGAGAGGCTGGTTCAGGATGATGTATATACCTCTGTCCATATCGAGGAGCATGAGTCAGAGGCCAGGGATACCAAGCTCGGGCCCGAGGAGATCACAAGGGACGTTCCCGGTGTAGGTGAGGAAGCTCTTAAGGATCTGGATGACAGAGGGATAATCCGTATAGGCGCGGAGGTTCGCGCGGGGGATATCCTGGTAGGTAAGGTAACTCCCAAGGGAGAGACGGAGCTTACCGCCGAGGAAAGGCTGTTAAGGGCGATCTTCGGTGAAAAGGCCAGAGAGGTCAGGGATACTTCCCTGAAGGTACCCCACGGTGAATACGGAATCGTGGTCGATGCAAAGATCTTTTCAAGAGATAACGGTGATGAGCTCCCTCCGGGAGTCAACCAGTCCGTAAGGATATATATAGCACAGAAGAGAAAGATCTCCGTCGGAGATAAGATGGCGGGACGTCACGGAAACAAGGGTGTTGTATCGAGAGTCCTTCCGGTGGAGGATATGCCCTATCTTCCCAACGGAAGACCGGTGGATATCGTGCTCAATCCTCTGGGCGTGCCTTCACGTATGAATATCGGACAGGTTCTTGAGATCCATCTGTCCCTGGCGGCAAAGGCTCTGGGCTTTAACGTGGCCACTCCGGTATTTGACGGAGCGGACGAGGATGATATCGTAAGCGCTCTGGAGCTTGCGAATGACTACGTGAATCTTCCCTTCGATGAGGAGGAGCTTAAGGAGGAGCTGAAGAAGGATCCGGGATCAAAGAAGAATTCCGCCACCTTTGCGGGGCTCCACAGAGAGGAGCTCAGTGACGAGGTGTTCGGGTTCCTTTCGGAAAACAGGGAGCACAGAGCGCTCTGGAAGGGAGTACCGATCTCCAGAGACGGAAAGGTAAGGCTGCGTGACGGAAGAACCGGAGAATATTTCGACAATCCCGTTACCATCGGTCACATGCATTATCTGAAGCT
>DNAD01000230.1:2045-2718 GCA_003484785.1 Lachnospiraceae bacterium | reverse complement strand
GCCCTAAAAAGTTCAGAGTGGCCCCCGGGGACGGAGTCACAGGGTCATTTTATACATATTAACCAGAAAGTGTTCATAGCGATCCGGGGGGACGGACTCACAGAACCATTTTGATTTACAGGGGAATCCGCTTAAGACATCGAACCTGTCATATGAACATTGACACCTTGATTTATTTCTCGTACGCATATCTCGGATAATTGTCTTCCTCTACATGGATGATCCCGCACCTTACAAAACCAAGCCTGTCTAAAAGGTTCTGCATGACCTTATTATCTGTGTGTGTGTCTATCCTCAAATGCCCGCACTGCTCAAATGCCCATTCAAGACAGAACCGTCCCGTACCCTTTTCAGAGCCGTCCGAGGCCAGCCTGTGAACGACTCCGTATTCACTGTCATCCTTCCAGGAGCCATCGGAAATATTACGGTATGTGGGTTCAACATCCTTTCCCCGCACGAAAAAGAAGGTTGCTGTAACCTTGCCCCCGTCATCCGTGCACACATAGCTGCGGCCTTCATTTATATCCCTGCGGATCAGATCCTTCGGCGGCCAGTTGGTAGGCCCCCACTGGTTTGGGTTACCTGTCCTTGCCATAAAATCTCTTGCACAGGCGTAGATTTCCATGATCCGCTCAAGATCGGATTCCGTACTTTTTCTTATTTCCATTTTCCT
>DNAD01000230.1:0-1928 GCA_003484785.1 Lachnospiraceae bacterium | reverse complement strand
TCGGGGAATTAAAAATGGTGTACACCATTTATACTCATACAATTTTTACAGGCTTCTTCAGATCACAGCTCGCTTAAGGAGCGGATCACCCTGACACCTTCGATATGCTTATCCTCCTTCCGGGACAGATATATCGGCTGTATTCCGACCGAAAGGGCCGCCTCCACATCAGACACCATCGAATCCCCTATATGGACAGCATCCTGTGGGTCTGTCCCCGCAATTTCCAGAGCCTTTTCAAAGATTGCCCGATGAGGCTTGCAGGCTGCGGCCATTTCTGCGCAAACTATTCCGGCCGGGTGCAGATCCTTGATCCTCATGGATTCCTCCAGGCAGTCCAGGTCATCGTTTGAAAGTACATAGACAGGATATTCGGATCTTTCAAAGAAGGGCTTCACATCATCAAATAAGGGAGCATATATCCATATTTTTCTCCATATGTCATGCATATAGCCGAAATCTCCCTTCAGCCCGTAATTTTCGGCACAGTATGCAAGGATACGGTCGACCTTTTCATCATTTTTGATAAAGGCATCCCCATAGCTTTTTGCCTCGATCTCCTTAACCTGTTCCCATACAACCTTAAGTGCCTCTTTTGGCGTCTTCAGATCACTGTGTGAAAGAAAATACCCCAGAAGCTGTCTCGTATAAGGCTCATCCTCCTGAACCATTGTTCCCGTGTAATCAATAAAATATGCCTTCATAATTTTCCTGCTTTCTGTCAAGCCAGTCTTTCGATAAATGAAAGAAGCTCTTCAAACCCGCCGTGGGGATATGCCGATATGTCCCTGTTTTTCTTATTGATCAAGCAGTCAGTCAACAGAAAGACCTTCATTCCGACAGTCTCTGCTATCATATCCTCTTCGGTATCATTTCCTACCATCAGGCACTCCTGCGGCAAAATGGACACTTTTTTGCAAAGCTCCAGAAAATATGCCGGATTCGGTTTGCATGTGCAGGAATTATCATAAGTGGTAATATACTCAAAATCAGAGGGTTCAAGCCCTGCCCATCCGATCCGCGCCAATGTTGCCACCTCCGGGAACATAGGGTTGGTCGCAAGGATCAAACGAAAGCCTTTGTCCTTCGAGGCCCTGACAACCTCCCCTGCCAGAGGGTTAAAACCGCAGAATTTCCTGGCCTGATCAAATTCATTTGCATAGAACTCATCAAAGAGAACCTTGTCCTTTAACTTCTCTTCTCCGTATATCGCAGCAAAGGTATCCCAGAATGCCTCCCGGTTTAATCTGCTCCCGTCATTTCGCACCATGGAGGCTGTTCCCTTCCAGATGTTTCTGATCAGATCCTCCTCCTCATATCCGTACGGTGCCGCCTTCCTGCACATAATCTTAAAATATCCGCCGGTAAACTCGTCCATATCCATGGGAAGGAGCGTCCCGTCCAGATCAAACAAAACAGCTTTTATATCCATTCCGATCTCCTGTCAAATCCATGTTTTATCTTTTCTTCGAGCTCCCAAACCCTTTCAGGATATTTGCTCATACCATTCCTCCTCGTATGTCTCTGCGAAAAGCCGGTGCTCCGGCGTCTCAGTCATTAAATTGTATCATATCACGGATAATATTCTCAACACAAATAGATTCTTATCCGTTACTATCACGATCCAAAGGGCAGTGAATAGTGACTCTTATCCGTCCGGATCCTGCGGGAACAGACCTCAAACCGTTTGCATTCTGAACATTCTGTGATATAGTAATAGCATTATTGCTGTACACAGTGTTCTGTTTTATAGTGAGCAAAAGGTTACTATTCACAGCCCAAAAGGCTGTGAATAGTAACGATGCACATGCAGATTATGTATTGTTTTACGGACTGATATAATCTATAATTAGATTGTTGTGCTTTACCATAGTGAAGCGTTTCAAAAACAGTAAAGGAGAGGTAGTGAAAATGAAGGCTTATAAGAA
>DNAD01000001.1 GCA_003484785.1 Lachnospiraceae bacterium | reverse complement strand
CTTTGAGGACTTCAATGCTTACAGACAGGAGCAGTACGATATCCTGGCAGGGATCGTGAGGGAGAGCGTGGATATAAAGAAGATTTATGAGGCTGTGGGGTGAATGAAAAATAAACGGGTCCCGGGGGACGGCGAGCTGTCGGAGATTGGTTACGGTTATAAGGGAAGGCGCTTTGCATGCCTGGTGCTTGCAGGGCTTATGGCTCTGTGCCTCTGTGCCTGCGGTGAATATGAGGAGTATGTTCTTAAAAGATCGGAGGAGCTGCACAGAGAGACGCCCTTTGGGGTAGAACCAGTGAAAGAAGATAATGAGGAGGTTGTAACGGTGCCTGACGAGAAAGACATTTATGTGACTGTTCCCGCGGAAGCGGTATATCTGAAGAATGCTGCTTCGGAGGACGGAGTCAGTATACAGAGGCTTCCTGCCGGTACATATCTGAAAAGAGACAGCACAGATATGTGGGACGGTGACTCCGGGTTTTATAAGGTAAGTATTTTGGGCAGCGAAACGGAGGGGTATGTGCCGGCAGATTCCTGTACCCGCTGCGCGTGGATATTTGACGGGATAGAACAGCCCGTGGTGGATACGGAGTCGGAGCTCTATTCCTATGATGAGATGGTTAAGGATATAAAAGAGCTCTGCAGCCGCTATGAGGACAGGCTTTCCTTCGAAACAGCCGGGAAAAGCGCGGATGGAAGGGATATCTACCTGCTGCATCTGGGAAATCCCAGGGCGGAAAACAGGATATTTATAGATGCCGCGATCCATGGGCGGGAGTATATCTCCGCCCAGCTTACGATGGCGCTTACCGAATACTATGCCTCACAGTATTATAACGGGTGTTATCATAACCGTTCCTACAGTGAGCTTTTTGATAAGATATGCTTCGATATCATCCCCATGGCAAACCCGGACGGGGTCACCATCAGCCAGTACGGGGAGGAGGGGCTTCGCGACCGAAATCTTCGGGAAAAGCTTCGGGAGTGCTATGAACGGGATAAGGATTTACTCGTATACCAGGAGGACGGCAACGGCACCATGTACTGGGCTGACTATTATAAGATTGAGAACTATGATAAAAGCGCCCTTCCTGAGGAGCTTCAGAAGGAGATCGGATATGAGGATTATCTGACCCAGTGGAAAAGCAACGCAAGGGCCGTGGATATTAACACTAACTTTGATGCGGGCTGGGAGGAAACAAAATATAAGGATTATCCCTCCTATGGTATGTCGAAGGGAAAGGAGGCGGGGTCTGAGCCTGAAACGCAGATACTTATGAGGGAAAGCCAGAGATACGATTATTCCTGCTATGTCAATTACCACTCCAGAGGGCAGATCATATATTATGATTCCTTCGGAATGAGCGGGCTTGAGGTCAGGGAATCAAAGGCGCTTGCGAACAGTCTTTCGCAGTTTAACCTGTATACACTTGTAAGCACCGGGGACGACGGAGTGGATAAAGCGGGCTTCGGGGATTATGTGCATATAGTGCTGAAAAAGCCCGGGGTTACGATCGAGATCGGAAGGGAGCCGAGCCCGGTGCCCGTTTCCGAGCTTAAGGGCATATTTTTCAGAAACAGGGAGACCTGGGCGATGATGGCTTTTTCATATTGGTGAGTTGTAATCAGGCCGCTTATATTATAAGATTACAGTGAACGGCAATAAAGATTTGTCCTTCACCGTAAAGCCCCGGGCGGATGCTCAAGATGATAAAAGCCCGGCATATATAATATGTGATCAAGGAGAGAAAATGGAAAAATACGATGATTATCTGCTTTCGATAGTGGTTCCCGTGTACAATGAGGAAAACGGGATAGAACCTTTTCTGAAACGGACGGAAAAGGTGATGGAGGAGCTTGGCTGCAGGTATGAGATCCTTTTCTGCCTGGACCCCTCAACCGACCGTACCTGCGAGGTTATCAGGGAGAATATGAAGCGGAATAAGAATATCAAGCTTATAACCATGAGCAGGAGATTTCGGCAGGCTGCCGCTACAATGGCCGGGGTTCTTAACTGTAAGGGTGATATCTGCGTGGTGATCGACGTGGATCTGCAGGATCCTCCGGAGGTTATCAAGGAGCTGGTGGCAAAGTGGAAGGAGGGCTATGACGTTGTTTATGCCCAGAGGATAGACAGGCAGGGCGAGACCGGGATAAGGAAGCTTATCGATCTTACTGCCTACAGAGTCATCAATTTCCTTTCATCGGTGGAAATCCCGGTGGATACGGCGGATTTCAGGCTTATAAACAGAAGAGTCATCGAAGAGCTGAGAAAGATGCCCGAGACCAGTATGTTTTTCAGGGGTATGGTCTCTTACGTCGGCTTTAAGCAGACGGCGGTCAGGTATCACAGAGAGGCCAGGGCCGAGGACGAAAGCAAGTACAATCGCTTCTGGGGAGAGTTCAGGATGGGCTTCCACGGCATTTTCTGCTTTTCCTCAAAGCCTCTGGAGTTTGTGACCTTCCTGGGAGCCGGCATATCGGCGATCGGCGCTTTTCTGTCCTTCATATATTGTATACAAAAGGCTCTGTTTAAAAAGAAGGAAACCGTGGTTTCGGGCGTTTCGGCCCTTGTATGGCTGATAGGCGGGATCCAGGTTTTCTGCTCGGGGCTTTTGGGCGAGTATGTCACCAGGATATATGACGACGTTAAGGGAAGACAAAGATTCATCATAGATGAATTTGATGAGAACGAGCAATGATAGAAGGAAACTTTCATACCCATACTCCCAGGTGCAAGCATGCGGAGGGTTCTGAACGGGAATACATTGAAGAAGCGATAAAAAAGGGCTTTAAGACCCTGGGCTTTTCGGATCATACCCCTCAGCCCTTTAAGGACGGTTTCGTTTCCTCGATCCGGATGGATATGGACGAGCTGGACGGCTATATTGAGACCCTGCTTTTACTCAGGGAGGAATACAGGGACAGGATAGATATAAAGATCGGGCTGGAGGTTGAATATTATCCCTCTCTTTTCAATGAACTGATGAGGGAGATCCTGAAAAGGCCGATCGAGTATATTATCCTCGGACAGCATTTTGTTTCGGAGGAAACGGACGGATTTTATGCGGGCATTCCCACGAGATCCGAAAATAAGCTTCACGAATACGTCGAGCTGGTGACAGAGGGTCTTAAAACGGGATATTTTTCATACCTTGCGCATCCGGACCTTCTGAACTTTACCGGTGAGGAGGATATCTACAGAAGGGAGATGACAAAGCTCTGCGAATACTGCAGGGATGCGGATATACCTCTTGAGGTGAACATGTTCGGGTTTACCACAAGGAGACATTACCCGAATGAAAGATTTTTCGGGCTGGCTTCCGGGCTGGGATGCAGGTTCGTTCTGGGATGTGATGCCCATACTCCCGATGCACTGCTGCAGCCGGAGGAAATACCCGGATTAATGAGGCTTATGGAAAACTGCCGCATAAATTATGAGACCGGGTACGGAATTTCAAGGCCTTCGGCGCTTCAGTCGGCCCGCAGTGCGGTAAACGCCTGATCAGCGTCCGATACAAAAAAGGATTACCCGCAAACGACAACCGGAAAAGAATCATTT
>DNAD01000157.1 GCA_003484785.1 Lachnospiraceae bacterium | reverse complement strand
TCTTATAATCAGCATATCCCTCACAACCTTAATGTATTACGTGATCGCCCGGGCCTTCCTTCTGACCGCGCGCATGCAGTAAACGATTCCGAAAAGCCCCGCAAAAGCCAAAGCCCACTGAAGGATCGGGGAAATCTCGGCCGGTATCACTCTCTCCGCAAACAACCCGAAAAGATTGACGGATGAATGGGCCACCATTCCCGGGATCGCCGATCCTGTAAGGATAAAGATGTATCCGAATATAAGCCCTATTAAGAAAGCGTAGATCCCCTGGTAGACATTTCCGTGATAAAGCGCAAAGAGAAGCGCCTGAATGATATTGGCGGCAGCGTACCAAAAAACAGAATCCCGATGCAGCCTGTTTATGATCAGCACAAGGATCCCAAGCACCACCCCCCTGAATAAAAGCTCCTCAAAAAACGGCGCCCCGAAGCCCACATAGAAGATCATCGACGGCTCCATTGAAACAAGAGGGGCTATCACCTCATCATACTCCTTTTCCGCGGCCTCGTTCAAGGACAGCAGAAAGGTCATTATATACGAAAAGGACAGCTGGATCGAAATTCCCAGCAGAACCATCACCGGAAAAAGACGCGCGCTAAACTTAAGCCGGTGGACAATTTCTTTCATCAATACTCATACCCTTTTCCGCACAGATCCTTAAGATCGTGCGCGGTCCCGCTATTTGTATTCCTCTGCCTGATACCTGAGAAAACTGATAAAGTCCTCCCTGTTCTCCTCAGTCACCTTAATGCCGAAGCCCTGTGACCACAGCTTTTCATCATACGCCCCGTTAAAGACCGTGTCTATCATCATTGCCGATACCGCCGGGGTAAAGTGGCTGGCTTCGTAGTAGTTCGACTCGTCCATCGTTATGTCCGAAAAGGAGCTGAAGTTGTAAAACTCGATCTTTTCGGAAAGCGCCTCGAGGAAATCGATATAACCGCTCTCGATATCCCTGGCATAAGTCTTGTAATAAAGAGGGTTGGTAACGATATAAAGGCTGATCCCGTGTTCATCGCAGAGGCTCTTTATGTCCATTATATCCGAGACCGCCTGCTCGGTCCGAAGCTCATAATAGCCCGCCCAGTAGCCCTCGTTAAAGGCTCCTTCTATATAATAGGGCTCCTTGTCAAGCCTCTCCGACCCCGACTCCCTGTATCTCTCTGTATACTGCGGATCGTTGTCCTCATGCTCCCTTATGACCTTAAGGGACTCCCAGGTTGTGATAAGGTCGCAGTACCTCAGATAAAATTTAAGCCTGTCCACAGGCCCTCCCGTCGGATAGGGCACCCGGTAGAGCATCTTATCGTGAAGGGCGGGATCCACGAAGCAGGTTATATCGTCTATCATGATATAGACATTCTTCGGGATGATCCCGTGAGCGATAAACACCTTCAAAAGCCTTAAGTGCTCGGCGGGAACAGCCTCCGAGGAGCACATATTGTAATAGTGTCCGTTCGGAAAAAGGGAGGTATCCACAAAGCCCGCTCTCGAAGAGCCGAAGATGAAGGAATCAAACTTATCCGGATTGTGAAGGATGTATTCGGTTTTGATATAGTTTTTGTTGGGCTCCACCCCGTTGTTTCTCGGATAGGAATAATGGAAGATATTATAGGGGTCAATGAAGATATTCACCGACGCAAAGACCGAGATTAGAACGAAGGCATATACAAAAGCCCTGATCAGGTATTTTTTCATTTTGTGTTCCCGCTAACCAAAGCGACCGGGATAAAGCAGCGAATAGTCCGGTCAGTCATTATCAGCTAAAATCTGAAGTAGATAAACTCCTGGGTACTGCCGTTGTTTGCGCCCATCGCCAGCACAAGGATACCCAGTACAAAATAGACCGCCCACCTGACAGGCATTTTCATCTTTGAAAGATCCGCTATCAGATCTCTGTTAAAGCTGAGCCTGTCATATACCATAACGGCCGTGATGGCTAAAAACGTCTTGAGGACGGAACGCCAGCTCATGGTCATTCTCAGCATTGCGTTTGGTATGGACAGATCGGAAAACATATATCTTACGGCATGAAACGCCTCTGTGATGGAATTTGCCCTGAAAAAAAGCCAGGCAAAGCTCACCACCAGGAAGGTAACCACAGTGGAGACCGCCTTGTTCGGTACACCCCCGGGCTGTTTTCGTCCTTTAAACTCCCTTATCCTGTTTTCCGCCACCTGGCAGAACCCGTGGATCATTCCCCAGAGGATAAAGGTCCAGCTGGCCCCGTGCCAGATACCCGAAACCAGGAAGGTTATAAGAAGGTTAAGATCCCTCCTTGCCTTTGAGCACCTGTTGCCTCCCAGCGGGATGTATACATAATCCTTAAGCCAGGTGGACAGGGATATATGCCATCGTCCCCAGAAGTCCCTGATGGATGAGGCAAAGTAAGGGGCCTTAAAGTTTACGGGAAGTTCAAAGCCAAGCATCCCCGCAAGCCCCAGCGCCATGTCAGAATATCCCGAAAAATCGCAGTAGATCTGGAAGGTATACAAAAAGGTTGCCCAGAGGAAGCAGATACCGGTCATCTCGGGCACATGGTCAAAAACGGCATTTACGTATTTTGCCAGCATGTCCGCAAACACCACCTTTTTAACAAGGCCCAGCAAAAGGAGCCTCGTTCCGTATACCGTCCTGTCGTAATCAAAGACCTTTTCCTCATCCAGCTGGGGAAGGAAGTGCCCGGCCCGCTCTATGGGACCGGAGGAGATGTTGGGGAAAAAGGAAACAAAGAGCGAGTATTTGAAAAAATTCCTCTCCGCTGCTATTGTTCCCCTGTAAACATCGGTAAGATAGGATACCATCTCAAAGGTATAGAAGGATATCCCCACGGGCATTATAAGCTTCAGAGTGGAATCCTGTACCGGCATCCTGAAGAAGGAGAGAACCTTCTCCACCGAATAGATCGTAAAATTCAGATATTTGAATACAAAAAGGAAAGCGAGAGTAGTCACCAGGCCCGCGATAAAGATAAACTTCTTCTTCCCGCCGTCCCCGGCCTTCTCTCTGCCTTCCTTCTCTATGGCTATCGCAATATAATAGGATATCACCGTGGTCGCAAAAAGCACCATGAGATATTTCACATCATAAAATGCATAAAAATAAAGGTTTGCCGCAAGAAGGACAATATATCGGAATCTCTGCGGGATGCCCCAGTAGATAAGGAACACCACCGTCATGAAGATGGCAAATTCCAGAGTGCTGAATATCATAAGTAATTCTGTCCTATATAGAGCGGCTGCCTGCTGATGCCGCGAAGCTCTATAATGGGCCCTCCCTCTTTAAGCACATATTCTCTGGTTACGGTCACCCTCCCTATATTGTCGTCCTTTGGGATCTCAAACATCAGATCCAGCATGAATTCCTCTATGATCGAGCGCAGAGCCCTGGCCCCGGTATCCCGTTCAAGCGCTTTTTTTGCTATCTCCAAAAGAGCCTCATCGGTAAAGAGAAGCTCCACCTCGTCCATTTCGAAAAGCTTCTGATACTGCTTTATTATGGCATTCTTAGGCTCCTTAAGTATCTTTACCAGCATCTCCTCGGAAAGCCCTTCAAGGGAGAACATCATCGGCAGCCTACCCACAAACTCCGGGATCATTCCGAACTTCTTAACATCCTCCACCGTGACCTCCTTAAGGATGTCCTTTCTCTTGTCAAGGGAATCCTTAAGCTCCGCGTTAAAGCCTATGGAGGTCTGCTTGCGCAGCCTCTGCTTTATGATCTCGTCAAGATCCGGGAAAGCCCCGCCGCATATGAACAGGATATTTCTGGTATTTACGGTGGCAAGAGGAACCATGGCGTTTTTGCTGTTAGAGCCCACCGGCACCTCGATCTCGCTTCCCTCAAGCAGCTTAAGCATCCCCTGCTGAACGCTCTCTCCGGAAACGTCCCTGTTGTTGGTATTCTTTTTCTTTGCGATCTTATCTATCTCGTCTATGAAAATGATGCCGGTCTCGGCCTTGTCCACATCGTTGTCCGCGGCGGTCAGAAGCTTTGTCACCACGCTTTCGATATCATCGCCTATGTAGCCCGCCTCCGTAAGGGAGGTGGCATCGGCTATGGCAAGGGGCACGTTTAAAAGCCTTGCAAGGGTTCTTACCAGGTAGGTCTTTCCGCAGCCCGTAGGACCGATCATCAGCATGTTCGACTTTTCGATCTCAACGTCCTTAAGCCTCTCGGAAAAGCACCCCTCAGGCATGCTTTCGGAGGCTACCCTCTTATAGTGATTGTATACGGCGACGGAGATCACCCTTTTGGCATACTCCTGCCCCACCACATACTCATCAAGCATCTGCTTGATCTTATCCGGCCTGGGGATATCCTTTATATCTATGAGAGGCTTGGCATCCTTTTCCTTATCCCTGTCCTTCTTCTTAACCCTTGGGCGGGAGCCGAGCATTCCCTGAAGATCCGACATATTAAGGAAGCTTACCCCCGGAAACCCGAAGCCCGGAAAGACAAGGTTTCCGTTATTCTTTCCGTCATCGTCCCCGTTTTCCTTTTCCTTCCCATCCGGAAGCTTTTCCACCGTTATCGTAACGGCGGGCGTTGCCGGAACCTGGTCGGAAGCAGGCTTCGGGGCAGGATGCTGATCCTTTGGCGGGTTATCAGCACCGGCTCTGTCCGTCCCGGGCTGCATGCCGGAAAAGATCGCGGGATTTTTTAAGATATTTCCTATGTTTCCGCTGTTTATCCCGTACCTTCCCAGATTGTCGAGCACATTGTGCAGACAGTCAGAGCATATATTTAACCCCTCCGTCAGCCTGAACATATCCTTAACGGAGGTTGAAGCTCTTCCACAGAGCTGGCAGTATTCTATTTCGTTATTATTGTTATTGTCAGAATTACCCATTTTTTCTCCT
>DNAD01000359.1:7998-11820 GCA_003484785.1 Lachnospiraceae bacterium | reverse complement strand
CCACTTACATAGTTAGGATGAAATCCTCGCAGTTCCCGTCCCCGACGGGCCGTGCAGAATTTACCTGCAGATTCTTCCTCAGGTTATTCGTAGGTGATCTTAATACTCTCTATAACCGGCTGTACCGCGGAAGGGATGGTCCCGTTATTATCGGTGGGCCTTGCATCCGCGCAGATCTGATCCACCAGCTCGATCCCTTCCGTAACGTGACCGAAGCCGGCATACTGGCCGTCAAGGAAGGTACTGTCACTCTGAACGATGAAAAACTGGGAGCTGGCGCTGTCGGGGTCCTGGCTCCTGGCCATGGAAATGGTTCCCTTCGTATGCGAAATATTGTTCTCTATGCCGTTTAAGGCAAATTCTCCTTTGATCTCCTTTCCCGAGCCTCCGGTTCCGTTTCCGTCCGGATCACCGCCCTGCATCATAAAGCCGTCCATGATCCTGTGGAAGGTAAGTCCGTCATAGAACCCGCTCTCGGCAAGGTCGATAAAGTTCGCAACGGTGATGGGAGCCTCCTTCGGGTCAAGCTCTGCCTTTATGGTGCCGTAGCCCTTTACGGTAATCTCCGCATAAGGCGTTCCGGGATATTCCCTTTCTCCGGCATCCTCCGTTTCCTTATCCGCGCTGTTTTCCGCCGTCTCTTGCAAAGCTCCTTCCAGGGCCTCCTGCCCCTCTTCTTTCCCTGTCTCCTCAGAGGCCTCTCCGCTTTTCTGCTCCATAATCTCCCCGGAAGCCTCCGTGCTCTCCTTTGGAGCCTGCGCGCTCTCCGAAGCACCGGCTTCCTTCGACCCCCCGCAGCCTGCAAGCAATCCCGTGACCGCGAGCATGGTTGAGATAACTATTGTTATTGATCTTCTTTTAAAGTCCTTCATTTCTTCCTCCTGCTGGCAATTTTACGGCTTTAAGCCAACCGCCTTATTTCTTTTTGTATCCGGCTATATGTCCGTCAAAATATACCTGTTCAAGCTCCGGGGCAGGCTTGATATCCCCTTCAAGCTCCCTGTAGATATAGATAATGTCCTTTCTTATCTTTCCCGCCGACAGAGCGGCATTCCACTGGGCAATGTTCATCTCGACAGCATCGTTTATATCCCTGGCATAGTAGTAATTATTCTGCCACATCCCGTGCAGATACCCGTAATAGGCGGTATCCATCAGGATGTCGTTATCATTGTACATAAATACAAACCCGCTGTAGCTTTCGATATCCTTAACAGGCTCGATTCTTTCCCACAGGGTCTGATAGTGCTGTTCGGCGGCAAAATAGTCATACTTTCCCTTTAACATGCCGGAGATATCACAGAGCTGTAAAAGCAGCGCCGCAGACACGGATACAAAGCTGATTATAACCCCTTTTCTGCCCTTTACGCAATACTGTATGAGCCGCACGCTTCCCGCGCAGCCCGCAAGCAGCAGCAGATAAAAGCAGACCCAGATAAACCTTCCGTTTGAACGAAATATGCCTAAAAGCTTTCTTATAAAGCCCGGATAGGGCACGCCGAAGAGCTTTACCTTATCAAAGGAAACGATGGGAAAAACGGCGAGGGCAAGGGTGACCAGGAAAAGGCAGAGGGAGAGCACGGCCTTACTGTGCTTCTTTATGTACTCCGCCGGCTTTAAATAGCCCGCCGCCGAAAAAACGATCAGGATAAGGCCCGAGAGTACCAGAAGCAGAAGGCAGCCGCCTCCCAGATAGGCAAAGCCCTCATATTGAAAATCATAATAAAGCGGCAGTCCCGGATACAGCTTACCGTCCTTTAAGGGATTGATAAAGGTATTTAAGTTGGCTGAAAAAGTACCCAGCCCTTCGCCCACAGCGCTTGTCCCGCCGTAAAAGCCCCCCAGCACGAACAGAGCCGTAAGAGCCGTAAGACAAAAGCCCGCAAGCTCCATCATCCCGTTGAATAACGCCTTTTCCTTTCCCGCCATTACCTCCTCTGCCACCGCGCACAGCAGAATAAGCCCGGCCATCGGAAGAAAGTAGGAGTGGATCCCCACGCATAAAAGCCCCATGATGCACCAAAGTACCGTCCTCTTTACGACAGTAAGCTCCTCCTCAAAGAACCAGAGGACAAGGGCCAGGATGATGATCCACTGGGCCGCAAGAGCCGTATGGTAGAACATCCTCTGGATAACCGGATAGCTTAAGATAAAAAAAAGAGAGCAGAGGGCGCACAGGGCCCGGTTTTTTACGAAGCGCGAAAGAAGAAGGCAGGAAAAGCCCCCCATGAGCATGAAGGAAAGAAGCCCCGCCCAGCCGAAATACTGGAATTTCACCGGCAGAAACCAGGCAAGGAGCTTAAAGAGCACCGCAAGTAACGGTATGGAGTCGGTATAGATCACCGACATGCTCATGGGATAGGACAGGGTCTCGATAAGGCCGATGGGAAACTGCCATCTGCTCTGCCTGAAATGGCAGAACCCTATATAATGCTGTCTTAAGTCCATATCCCCCAGAAGGAGCCAGTCGTCGTAGGAGGGATCAAGCACCCTTACGCCGTAGACTCCGATAAAGCAGACCGCTCCCAGAAGCGTCCCGATAAGAAAGAGTATTATTCTGTTGCCGCGGCTACCTGACGATAATGACCTCATCCGATTCCATGGCCTTTCTGTACAGTTCATCGATACAGTCCGAAAGCCTCTGCTCCGACCTTCTTATGACACTGATCTTCGGCTTGGTCACGGGATGCTTTGCCACGAAGATCGTGCAGCAGTCCTCATAGGGCAGGATGGAGGTCTCATAGGTTCCTATCCTTTCCGAAACCTGAATGATCTCCTGCTTGTCAAAGCCTATGAGAGGCCTGAACACCGGCATGGTGCATACGTCGTTGGTGGCTGCAAGGGACTGCATCGTCTGGCTTGCCACCTGCCCTATGCTCTCTCCCGTAATAAGGCCGAGGCAGTCGTTCTTTTCGGCAAGCTCCTGGGCGATACGCATCATGTACCGCCGCATTATGATCGTAAGCTCATCCTTCGGGCATTTCTCATAGATAGCCAGCTGGATATCGGTAAAATTGATGACATGCAGATATACGGGGCCGGTATACCGGGCGATAAGGGCCGCCAGATCCACCACCTTCTGCTTTGCCCTCTCGCTTGTATACGGGGGAGCATGAAAATACACGGCATCGATCTTAACGCCCCGCTTTGCGATCATGTAGCCGGCCACAGGCGAATCGATCCCCCCCGAAAGCAATAGCATCCCCTTCCCGTTGGTGCCCACCGGCATCCCTCCGGGGCCGGGTATGGTCTCTGAGTAGATATAGATCCTCTCCCTTATCTCCAGGTTCACCCACAGCTTCGGGGAATGAACGTCCACCTTAAGCTCCGGATACTTATCCAAAAGTCTTCCGCCCAGCTCCATATTTATCTCCTGGGAATTAAGGGGATAATCCTTTCTGGCCCTCCTTGCGTTCACCTTAAAGGTAAGGGCTTCTCCCCCGGACAGCTTATCGATATGAAACTCTCCCACATACCTTATAACATCCTCCGCCAGCTTATCAAAGCCCTCGTCCTCAACGTGTACCACAGGGCAGATCCCGGTTATCCCGAAAACCCGGCTCAGATTTTCAACCACCTCATCATAGTCAAAGCTTTCAAGGCACTCTATGTATACCCTTCCCGATGCCTTGCTTACAGAAAAAGCTCCTTCGCATTTTTTAAGGGCATATTTGATCTGGTGTGTCAGGGCATCCTCAAAGATCCCCCTGTTCTTTCCCTTTATCGCTATCTCTGCGTATTTTATCAAAAACGCGGTATAATTCATTACTTTCCTCCGTCGTAACCGTTCAGGTGCCTTGTTGTTACTATTCACAGCCTTTT
>DNAD01000359.1:0-7946 GCA_003484785.1 Lachnospiraceae bacterium | reverse complement strand
CCTTTTGGGCTGTGATAGTAACGCCTCATACATACCGTCCCAGCACCGGCAATATCTCTCTGAGCTGTGAAACACTATATTCAAGCTCCTCCTTCTTTGTCTCTCTCGAGAAGCTGAACCTTACGGTGCTTTCGGTATACTTCTTTTCAAGCCCGATGGCCTTAAGGGTTTCCGAAACAGCCGGTTTGTTGCTTGAGCAGGCCGAGCCCGCAGAAACATAAATGCCCCTCTCCTCCAGGGCATGAAGCAGCACCTCGGCTCTTACCTTTTCAAATGATACGCTTACTATCTGGGGTGCGCTTTGCCTTATTGCCTCCCTTGAGATGCCGCTGTTTTCAAGCTCTGTCTCCGTATCAAAAACGCCGTATCTGACCCCGTTTATACCTGCGACCCCCTCTGTTTTAAGCATTTCCTCCACGAAGTATTCCTTCAGTCCGTAGAGCCTCTGTACGTCCTCTTCGAGGTTATCATAAGAAAGCCGGGCGGCCTCCGCCATCCCCCCGATACCCTGGACGTTCTCGGTTCCGGAGCGCATTCCTCTCTGCTGCCCTCCTCCGAACAGATATGGATCGAGCTTTGCCTTTTCAGAGACGTAGAGAAACCCTGTACCCTTCGGCCCGTGGAGCTTATGGGCGCTTACGGACAGAAGGTCTATCCCCTCTTTTTTGGGGTTTATCCTGTATTTTCCGTAGGCCTGCACCGCGTCACAATGAAACAGCGCATGGGGGCTTTTTTTCTTTACCGCCTCAGAAAGCTTTGAGATCGGCTGAACCGAGCCTATCTCGTTATTTACATACATCACGGATACAAGGATGGTATCCTCCCTGAGAGCCTCTCTTAGCTCATCGACATCCACGATGCCCTGTTTATCCACGTTGAGAAGCGTCACCTCATATCCTCTTGCCTCAAGCTCCTTTAACGGGGCTAACACCGCGGGATGCTCTATCCTTGTAGAAATGATGTGCCTTCCCCTGTGAAGGTTGCTTTTATTAAGGGCAGTGCCGAAAAGAGCAAGATTATCGGCCTCCGTCCCTCCCGAGGTAAAAATAAGGTCCTTGTCGTTTACCTTAAGAGTACGGGCTATGATCTGTCTTGCCTTTCTTATCTCTCTTTCGGCGGTCACGCCTATATTATGCATGCTTGAGGGGTTGCCCCAGGCCCTGTCATAAAGCTCATCCATATAAGCCCTGACCTTATCCGAGCATCTCGTTGTCGCAGAATTATCCAGATATACTTCCATATCAATATCTATCCTTCAGCTGTTCGTGCCGTTTCCGGTTATACAATGATTGCAAACCCCACCGCAGTGGTTCCTCGTCTGAGGTCTGGTGAAATTTTTTTAAGGCCTCACATGGAAGATGCGCATTATAATGTTTACGGCCAAAAGAGCTGTAAAACAGTATAGTTCACTCCTCCAGCAGATACACAAGCCATGACAGCACGGTCATCCCCGCGGTCTCCGTTCTCAGTATCCTTCTTCCAAGGGTTATCTGCGAAAAACCGCTTTTTTCGGAAAGAGCGATCTCCTCCTCCGAAAAGCCTCCCTCCGGCCCTATGAAAACCGCGACCTGCTCTGTGGGCCTTATTGATGAGAGTATTTCTCTCGTTTTCTTCATGGTCGAAGAATCACAGAGCTCATAGGGCAGCAGCCTTTTTTCTATTCCCATTTCATCACAGTATTCAAGAGCCTGTTTAAAGCTCATCACTGCTTTAACCTCGGGAACTATCCTCCTTTTGGCCTGCTTTGCGGCCGCCTCCGAGATGGCATTATAACGCTCTGTCCTCTTCTGTCGCTTTTTTTCATCAAGCTTTACCACCGAGCGTTTCATATCAACGGGGATTATCTCAAAGGCCCCCAGCTCCACCGCCTTCTGTATTATCAGCTCAAGCTTATCTCCCTTGGGCATACCCTGAAACAGATAGATACGCCCGCTCAGCTCCACATTCTCTTCCTTGACAAACAACAGGCCCAGCCTTACAGTCTCCGTTTTCTCATCAAAATCCTCTATCATACATCGGTATTCCCTGTCCTGACCCTGAACGATCACCGAGACTTCTTCGCCCTTTTTAAGCCGTAAAACATTCTTTATATGATTGTAATCACTGCCGGTTATGCTTATCTGCCTTCCCTCTATGCCGGAAGGCTCCGTAAAAAACTGATACATCCTGATCCCTTATCCCTGTTTTCGGCCGGACAGGGCTTTTGGCTTAGCGATCCTGCATTTTTGCGACTATGCACACCCATTCTCCCAGGCGGTTTATCTCAAGGATCTCAAAGCCTGCCTTTTGAACGGCCTCCGACACTTCCTTCTCCTTTTCATCGATGATACCGGAGGTAATGTATATTCCGCCTTTTTTGATATGCCGGCACACCTCGGGAGTAAGAGGTATGAGGACCTGGGCAAGGATATTGGCGCATACGATATCATACTTCCCGTAGCCGGCCCTTTCCTGTATCTCCTCATCATCGATTATATTGCCGATCAGAAGCTCAAAGTCACTCTCGCCCAGACCGTTATTTTCAAGGTTTGTGCGGCAGGCCTCGATGGCCGCGCGGTCAAGATCCGTCCCCAGAGCTGTCTTTGCCCCAAACTTAAACGCCATAAGAGAAAGGATACCGCTTCCGGCCCCTACGTCAAGAACCGAATCCCCTTTTTTGACATACTTCCTAAGCGCCTGTATGCAAAGCCTTGTGGTCTCATGCTTCCCGGTACCGAAGGCGGTTCCCGGATCGATATGGATCACCATTGATGCCCCGTCAGGAAGAAGATCCTCCTCCCCTAAAGGCTCACCGGTCTTTTCCTTCAGCTCCTCCCATTCCCAGGAGGGGATGAAGAGAATATCGTCTATGGTAAAGCGGTGAAAATACTGCTTCCAGCTGTTGAGATAGTCCTCATCGGCAAGCTCGCTTACGCTTATGGAGAGCTCTCCTGCATCGCAGTAATCCCTGATGGAATAAAGGGCGTTTCTTATGTTGTCCAGAAGGACCTCGTTATCCTCTGCGCTGTCGAGATAAAAGCTCACCCTTGCCGATCCGTCATCCACTGAAGGCTCCGGCGGTATATCCACGAACATTTCGGCCTTTTCGCTCTCCGACAAGGGCACCCCGTCCTCTATCTCGACACCCTCTACTCCGAGCCCGTCAAGCTCCGCCGCTACTATATCCTCCGCTTCCACGGTTGTTTTGATCGTATATCTGTTATATTTCATTCACTCTCTCTTTCTTTCCGCTGCCCTTATCCGCATTCCCGACCATTTTACCAAAAATACTCATGTGTGACAATCACTTCCGCGCCGGTAAGAGAGAGTGAATAGTAACAACGCACTGTCTCATTGAAAAATAACGCCCATAATGATATCATGTGTTTAAACACGAAGTGCTTTTGACCATGGCATCATTATAGTGAGACAGGCAAAACAGATTATTTTACCTACGGCGAATGCAGGAGGAAGCCTTAAGATGAAAAAAACAGCACTGATAATGGCAGGAGGAAGAGGCGAGCGTTTCTGGCCCCGCAGCCGCAAAAACCTTCCCAAGCAGTTTCTGTCCCTTACAGACGACGGAAAGACCATGATCCAGCTCACCACGGAGCGTCTGCTTCCCATCGTCGATATCAATGATATCTATATCGTTACAAACCGCGACTATCTCCCTCTTATAAGAGAGCAGCTTCCCAACCTTCCCGAGGAAAACATAATCTGCGAGCCGAAGGGCAGGAACACCGCGCCCTGCATAGCTCTCGGCGCTGCCTTCATGGGGAAAAAATACGATGACGCAGTGATGATGGTACTGCCCTCCGACCACCTGGTAAAATACAGCTCTCTTTATCAGACCACGCTGCGGGATGCCTGTATGGTAGCAGAGGAAGGGGACAATCTGGTCACCATCGGAATAACCCCCGATTATCCGGAGACCGGCTACGGCTATATCAAATTCGTAAACCAGGTATCCGGCGATTCCGGCAGAGCCTTTAAGGTCGAAAGCTTCACCGAAAAACCCGATCTCGAAAAGGCAAAGGAATACCTGGCCTCCGATGATTACCTCTGGAACAGCGGAATGTTTCTGTGGAAGCTCTCCACTATTGAGAAACGCTTTAAGGAGCTATTGCCGCAGATCTATGAAGGACTGCTTAAGATAAGAGCCTCCGTCGGGACTCCCTCCCAGGATGCGGTGATAGAAGAGGTATTTCCCGGATTTCCCTCAATATCAATAGACTACGGCATTATGGAGAAGGCCGGCAACATCTTTACGATCCCCGGAACCTTTGGCTGGGACGATGTGGGCTCATGGCTGGCCCTTGAACGCATAAAAAGATCCAACGAATTCGGAAATATCGTAGACGGCAATATCGTTACGATCAACACGGAAAACTGCATCATCCAGGGAACCGACAAGCTCATCGCTGCCGTTGGCCTCAAAGACCTGGTCATAGTGGATACAAAGGATGCCACCCTGATCTGTGAAAGAGACCACACCGCAGACATAAAAAAGGTAATAGAGAACCTGAAGATCTGCAACCGGACGGAATACCTGTAAAGACGCGCAGGCACGGGTTTTGCGAATATGGGTGGAGTGGGTAATTCACGGCTCAGACTAAAAAGAGGCTGCTTACGCAGCCTCTTTCTTACCTCAGACCTTATTCAAGAACTATTTCGTCAAGCGCTGTATCCTGTATCACACAGACGAAGGTCTTTCCGTTGTTTATCTCTATCTCGTTTCCTTCCATGTCGTAGTATCTCACCGGCGCCATGTCAACATTTCCGTCTTTGGCGCTGTCAACATCCCTGCGCCAGGTGCCTATTGAGAACATGCCCTTTGTACAGTACTGGATGATACCGCCCGAATGACAGTCAAAGGCCAGATAATCCTTCTGATCCAGCTGTGCCCATTTGTTATACTGAAGAATAACATTGTCGTAGGAAAGCTGCTCACCGGTAAGCTCGTCGATCTGCGGTCCGCCATACTGGTACCTGTCATACTTTCCTGTCTTTTCATTATAATCGAACCAGGGCTTATTGATCTTGTAGTTGGGCTCTATATGCTTCGCGCTGGCTCCGTTCTCGTTCGTAATGGTCTTGTCAAGATCACAGAATTTGAACTTACCCTTGTAGCCATCGTAATGATCCTCCCGGTATCCGAGCTTCTTTATGCCCGCCTCGATACCGGCAGCCGACGTATATACGTTGTGAGGCGCCTGCCTGTCCGTCGTTCTGTAGAAGCAGGTATCTCCGGCCTCTCCCAGCCCGTTCAGATTATCCACATAATCCTGGGCGAGAAGATCCACCGCATAGGTTGCCTGCCCGAAATGCATATAGATTGCATCAAACTCCAGCGCCGTGTATACAAAATACTCCCTGCAGCTTCTGACCGAGCCTATCTTATCCAGATCATCATAGTTCTCAAACAGTCCCATCAGTCTGGTGATCCCGCCCTCGACCACATACTCGTAAACCACATCAGCCCTGGATATACCGCTCATGGGCTGGGCAGCCTCCAGGTTATTGAGCATGATCGCCACGGGACGCCTGTTCCCGATCTTTTCATCCACGGGAAGCCCGGAAAGATAACTCCTCATCATTCCCGCATCAAGCTTGTTCGGGTCTTCCTTCTCCTCCTCGGGGGCAGGCTTCGTAACATCGGAGGGCTCCTCCTTTGTCACGGTTTCCTGTACGGTTTCCTGCGGTTTCTCTTCCTCGTCCTCATCCTTACCGCAGCCCGCAAGCAGCCCCAGACATAAAAATACCGCTGTGAGAATTATCATCCTCCTCGCGGTAACGCGAAAATTCGGGGAAAAATCTGACAACAGACCCTTCACCTTATCACTATGATCCTTCATACCATACCTCTCGAAAGCTCCGCACCCCTTACGGAGCTTCACATATTTATACTCCCCTCCGGCCAAAGAACCCTTGGGAAAAATCCTTTGACCCGACCCGGCCGTTTCCCCGGAAGGGAAGATCGAAACCGGATCTTAAGCGTTGTAATCTTGGCAGATACATGCGAAAAAACAACTACTTGTATCCGTAATCCAAAGTACATACTAATTATAGTATAGTTGACGGCATAAATCAACCATTAATACAAATGAATTAAAAAATAAATTATCATCCCTGAGGGCCGGCTGCTGCCATACCCGCTCTACTTAAGCTCAAACCTCGCCATTGGCCTCAGCTTGAATTCATTTGCCCTGTGTCTTTTGTCTATAAGCTCCTTCACACCGGGATCATCACATACCCCCGTCAGGATATAGGTGTCCAGGGCCTCATAGGTAAAGCCCAGAGCATCCTCATCAGTCTTTCCGGAAAGACCGTCAGAGGGAGCTTTATGTATGAATTCATACGGTATATCCATATACTCTCCCAGTCTTATTATCTCGGTCACGGTCAGGTTATGAAGAGGCGAGAAATCACCGGCGGCATCACCGTAGAGGGTTGAATAGCCGACATAATTTTCGGAACGGTTGCAATTATTGGAAACTCTTCCGTTCATGGTCTGGGCAATGGCATAGAGAGTGGTCATCCTTATCCTCGGAGGGATGTTTAGGAGCATCTGTCCGCTCTCCACAAAGCTGTTCCTTGATATAAGCCTTCCGTTCTTCGGCGCCACGATCATCTCGGTATTAAGCTCTGCCCCATCCGGATCCGCAATTATCTCCGCCTCATGAATGCAGCTTCTGACAGCATCGGTCGCGTCACCTATGTTTACCGTTACGTAGCTGATCCCGAGCCACTGAGCCACCGCCTGAGATACGGAGATATCCGACTGGGAGTGATCGGGCATCAGTACCCCCAATACCCTGTTCCTCCCCAGAGCCATCTGACACAGGGTCGCGACCATGGTGGAATCCTTCCCTCCCGAGAGGCCTATTACGGCGGTACAGCCCCTTCCGTTTTCATCAAACCATCTGCGGATCCAGTTAATAAGCTCCCCGAGCACTCTCTCGGGGTCAAAATTATTCTTAAGATAGTATTCAAGCCGCGAATTATAAACGGCAGGCTGCTGATCATCCGCTGCCGCGTAGGAAAGCCTTCCTGAGGCAAGGCCGGAAAACATTCCCGCATAAAGACCCCTTCCCCGGACATACCAGGCCACTCTCTCAGGCAGCAGAGTCCCGGGATCCTCCCCCGATGCGATCTTCTCCCTGAGCATGGTTGAGGAGATATCGTACTTGTCCCCGTCCACAACTCCTATCTGTGCGTTGTACCGGGTCTTATAGGCTCTCACTACCTCCTGAATGCTGTCCCGGGTATCATCGTCGCGGAGGATGACGATAACCCCCACGATGGAAAAGATCACCTCAGGTTCGTGCCACTCACTCATATATTTCAGGGAATCACTTCCGACTATGAGAAACAGATCGTCCCCGGGATACATCTCTCTTAGCTCTCTCACCGTATCCGAGGTATAAGAAGGCCCCTCCCGGTCAAGCTCCATTCTTGAGATCTCGGTCCACCGCTCGTCCCTTAGCAGCAGCTCAAGCATCTGCAGCCTGTCCTCCTTATCCGTGATCTCATGCTCCTTAAGCTTATATTGAGGAATGCCGGTAGGGATAAATATAACCTTATCTAACATTGCCTTTTCATATACTTCCCTTGCGATCTCCAAATGTCCTGTATGAGGAGGATCAAAGGTCCCTCCGAAGATACCGATTCTCCGACCCATCTTTCTGCCTTTCCCGTATAGATTTACCTGTTATTTGCGCGACCCTGCCTGAAAAGCTGCCTGCCTTAGAAAGGCGATCAAATGCGTTTCTCTGAATGTGTTGTTTCCCGCGTCTGTATGCAGCATCATCAAACCCTCAAATAATCTATCACAGCTTCTGTTTATTTACAAGTACGGTAAACGCACAAAACGCACGTCATTGCTCCTCACAGCCCTTCGGGCCGTGACAGTAACGGGTTTTGCCGCTATAAAGTGCCTGATCTGTTACTATTCACAGCCGAAT
>DNAD01000372.1:505-3219 GCA_003484785.1 Lachnospiraceae bacterium | reverse complement strand
TTCGACCAGAGTTGTTTTTCCGGCTGCGCCGTGCCCCATAACTACTACGTTTCTGATCTTGTCACCGGTATAAACATTCATAACTACACAAAACCTCCATTTATCAATTTTATTGGTGACTATTTGAACGTGGGCAGATTGCCCTTCTTCAAATAATGACCGGTGCAGAGTATTGTGGAAAACTTCCTGAAAGAGAAAAAATACCCCCCGACACTCTGGTAACATTTTACTAAAAAGTCGGGGGGAATTCAATGTTTTTATCAAAAACGGATAAATAATTTAGTTTTACTTTGCCTTACCCTGGTTGGCTACCGCTTCCATTTTAGCCTTCAAAGCCTCCTGGTCTCCGAGGTAGTAATGGTTAACAGCCTTGAAATTATCATCAAACTCATAAACAAGAGGAACACCTGTGGGAATATTTACGCCGATGATATCCTCGTTGGAAATATTGTCAAAGTACTTTACAAGAGCTCTTAAGGAATTGCCGTGAGCGGCTATGATGACCCTCTTGCCTGCCTGCATGTCCTTTTTGATCACATCATTAAAGAAAGGCACCGCTCTCTCAATAGTGGTCTCAAGGCTTTCATGAAGGGGAAGCACGCTCTTGTCAACATTTCGGAACATCTCCTGATTCTGAGGAGCCTCCGGGCTGTCGGGCTCAAGTGCGGGGGGCTTTACGTCAAAGGACCTTCTCCAGATCTTTACCTGATCCTCGCCGTACTTCTCGGCTGTCTCCGACTTGTTAAGCCCCTGAAGAGCTCCGTAGTGGCGCTCATTCAGCTGCCATGCCTTGTTCACGGGTATCCAGTTTCTGTCCATCTCGTCAAGGATATGGTTGAGGGTATGGATAGCTCTCTTAAGATAGGAAGTATAAGCCACATCAAAATCGTAGCCCTCCTCCTTTAATATCTTTCCTCCCTGCTTTGCTTCCTCATGGCCCTTTTCGCTAAGATCGACATCATGCCAGCCGGTGAATAAGTTGAGCTTATTCCATTCGCTCTCGCCGTGTCTTACAAGCACAAGCTTCATCATAATCAGTTTCCTCCTTTGAAAAATAAAATGTGTTTTCACATCTGAAAAAGCCGGAAAGGCTTTTATCATCAGATACGTATCGTCTGCGCCCTGACAGGCGTCAGAAGAGTTTTCCCCGTCATTTCACGGGGCTTTTCTATCTCCATGATATCGAGGATCGTGGGAGCCACGTCTGCAAGACAGCCTCCTTTTCTGAGAGTATAATCCTCATCATAGTTGATCAGAAAGAACGGGACCGGATTGTTGGTATGGGCCTTCAGCTTCTCGTTATGCTCATCGGTGATCCTTTCTGCGTTTCCGTGATCCGAGCATAAAAACATTACGCTGTCGGTCTGTTCTATAACCTTCATCACCCTGAAGAGAGCCTTGTCCACGGCCTCAACGGCCTTTATCAGCGTGTTCTCCTCAGCAGTGTGCCCCATCAGATCGATATTTATGTAATTTGCCGCTATAAGATCATATTCCCCCGACTGTACGGCCTTTATCAGCGCATCCGTCACCTCCGAAACGCTCATTTCAGGCTTGAGATCATAAGAGATCACCTTTGCCGAAGGAACGATGGTCATATCCACGTTATCGTAGCTTTCCCAGGTATTTCCCAAAAAAGCCCTGGTCAGATGAGAGGCCCCCTCCGCTTCGGTTATTATGGCCGTTCTGTAATTATTCTTATCCAGCCAGTCCACAAGATTATTCTCTATGAAATCCGTCCTGAAAGCGACCGCCTTGTTCTCGATCTCGGGGTCATATTCCGTAAAACAGGTAAACAGCACATCCGGACGTTTCTCTCTTTTAAAGGATCGAAACTCCGCGTCACAGAAGGCCCTGGTAAGCTCCCTTGCCCTGTCCGCCCTGAAGTTAAAGAAGATAACCGAGTCATCATCGTTAATGGTCCCGATGGGAACACCTCCGTTAACTATGACCGTCGGTACTATAAACTCGTCGGACTCACCCCTCATATAGGCGGCCCGGACAGCCTCATCGGCCCCTGCGGCCTTGTTTCCCTCCCCGTATACCATAGCCGTATAGGCGAGCTTTATCCTGTCGTATTTTCTGCTGCGGTCCATGGCATATGAACGCCCCATGACCGTAGCTATCTCTCCCACCCCGGTTTCCCGCATCTTATTCTGAAGGCTTTCGAGGTAGTAATAGGCAGAGGAAGGCGCAGTATCCCTTCCGTCCAGTATACAGTGCACACAGACCTTTCTCTGGTTTTTCTTTTTTGCAAACTCCAGAAGAGCATACAGATGGCTCTGATGGGAATGAACCCCTCCGTCCGACACAAGGCCTATGATGTGCAGGCAGGAATCCCGCCGCCTGCAGTGATCAAAAGCCCTGTTCAGAGCCTCGTTCTTTTCAAAATCTCCGAACTGAATCTCCTTGGATATCTTTGTAAGCTCCTGATATACGATCCGTCCGGCTCCTATGTTCATGCAGCCCACCTCTGAGTCTCCCGACTGTCCGTTAGGCAGGCCCACTGCCATTCCGCTGGCCAGACCCTTTTCAAAGGGGCATTCCTTAACCATCGTATCCAGCACAGGCGTATCGGCTTTGAAAATAACATTCCTGTTTTTATCCTCAAGAACCCCTATGCCGTTTATTATCATCAAAATAACAGAGCTTTTTACCTGAGCCTCGTCCATTTCAATACTTCCCGGTCATATACTTATAGTAAACGACAAAAC
>DNAD01000372.1:0-395 GCA_003484785.1 Lachnospiraceae bacterium | reverse complement strand
TCAAACATATCATAGATATCTATCTTACAGGAGTCATGCTCATTCATGCCCACAAAGATCCCTCCGTAAACCATTCCCTCTTCGGTCTCCTGCTCCCTGGTCACGTTGATAAAGCAGTTTATGACCTCCTTCGTCCACAGGACAAGCTCGGCCTCATACATCGAATGAAGCTCCAGCTTCTGGTTGCAGCGAAAGCCTATGCCGGTTTTGGAAAGATCCATTACATCCACCGGTATCCTCTCATTGCGGGGACCGTCAAGCCGTTTTATGATAACGTGTGCTTTGAGCACGATCCTCTTTGCTTTTCTTTTTTCTTCCATACCCCTTTGTCCTCCCTCGGATTACTGCAGCATATCATTTGATTATAGTAAGGAACTGTTCAAGAATAAATTGCA
>DNAD01000342.1:2067-2517 GCA_003484785.1 Lachnospiraceae bacterium | reverse complement strand
AACAACGCAGTTAACTGCGAAGGCACCGAACAGTTACGAACGCAGATCTTTACTACGGGGGAAGGTTTTGGGCAGGAGAAATACGCGGAACAAAAAAACGGCAAAAGATGATTACAGGGTGGAAACGGACGTTATGGAGGACTCCCTTTATAAACCGGCGCCCGTGACCGATAAGCCTTCGGAAGGCACGGATGAAGGAAAGATCAGGATAGAGCGGATACGCAGGGATGACAGAGGCCATGTTCTTACGCAGGAACCCGTAAGGATGCCCAGGGAAAACCTTTACTATAACAGCGAAGGCTATATCCCGCAGGAAAATATCAATTATTCCAGGAGGGAGAGCTTTGCGGCACCCTTTGAGGAGAAGGGGGAGCCAGGGGATTCTTTCGCGCAGCCCGCACAGCTGCAGGAGGAGACGGAGCAGGCATATGAAGAAAGCTCAGAAGCTTA
>DNAD01000342.1:0-1984 GCA_003484785.1 Lachnospiraceae bacterium | reverse complement strand
CCGAGCCCGGAAGCTCATACGAAGAGAACCCGGAAGCTTACACCGAATCCGGGAATTCTTACGATGGGATCGGAGAAGCCTATGCTGATCCCGGAAATTCATATGATGATCCGGATGAAGGATTTGATGCGTACTGGCAGGAAAGCCCGTATGAACAGCCCGATCACGCCGGGAGCCGGCAGGAAGACGTGACAGAGCCAAAGGAGGAGGAAAAGAACGGAAATGATGTATTTGACAAGTATTACGGTGACAGCTGGGTGACGAAATTTGTGCCCCCCGAAAAAGAAGCGGAGCCGGCGGGACCGCCGTTTTATAAGAGACCTTCCTTCATTATCGCTGCGGCTGCCGGTATTATACTGGCGATCATAGTCGGAGGCTTTGTGGCGCTTCTGGATCTTGAAAAGAACGGAAGCGATCTGATAGGCGTGATAAACGGAAGCTATAAGGAGGAACAGAGACAGGAATTCCTGGATGAGCTGAGGCTTGCGGATGCTTCCTCCTCGGACGCCGTTATCGAAGGCATCAGCACAGAGCCGCAGGATACCGGGGTCAGTGAGGCGTCGGAGGACACGGAGAGTAATGATGAAGAAGGGGATGAGTCTGAGGCTTCTGAGGCGATCGCCGTGGAAAGGGAGGATATGGATATATCCGGGCTGAAGATCATCGTAGATGCCGGAAGCGGAGACGAGATCACCTTTGCAAAGCAGGATACGGCAGCGGAAAGTGAAGTGCCCGCGGTGTTTGAGGTTCCGGACCCGAACGCCGGCTATCCTCTCCCGTTTAAGGAAGTCGACTACGGATATTTCCTTGATTCCCTGTTCATAGGAGATTCAAGGCTCCAGGGCTTTGGGATGTATGCGGATCTCCCTGCTACCTATTACTGTGTTACCAGCTTTTCACTGTATAAATATGATACCATGAAGGTGGTGCAGACCGACGAGGGGAAGGTTCCGATCTTTGATGCTCTTCCCTACGATATGTATACCAAGATATATATCAAGGTGGGCCTTAACGAGCTGGGAGGGGATGAGAATATCTTCCTTCAGAAGTATGCGGAGCTCATAGCAAAGCTCAGGGAGTACGAACCCAGAGCGATAATCTATGTTCATGCGATACTGCCGGTTACGGCCTCCAAGTCAGCCACCGACAAGGTGCATAATAATGAGGCTATCAATGCCAGAAATGAAAAGCTGAGGCAGTTTGCCGAGGATCAGAAGGCATATTACATAGATGTGAATTCGGCGGTCGCCCTTGAAGACGGGACGCTGCCTCCGGAATCCACCGCGGACGGGATCCACTTAAAGGCCTCGGCCATGGGGCCCTGGAAGGAGTACCTTAGAACTCATGCAGTGGTTGTAAAATAGTTGGTACTATTCACGGCCCTTCGTACCGTGATAGTAAAACAATGAGAAAAAGGAGGAGTATATGATGAAAAAGGATATGATAAGAAGGATGCTGGTTGTTGCCGCAGCGGGAGTACTGCTTGCGGGCTGCACAAAGGATAAGGAGGAACAAAGCGCGGCAGAGACGCAGGATATAACCATAGAGGCCGAGGCCGAAAGCAAAGAAGCCGAAAGCGCAGAGGATCAGGAAAAGGAAGCGGATATCGAAGAGATCGCCGGGGCTCTCAGAACCGAGATAACCTATAAGGATGAGCTTTCGGAGATAGACCTGGATACCGCGGCCATGATATTCAGCTTTGGGGATGCGAAGATAGATAAGGCGGTGATCTATGAGAGCACCGGCGCAACGGCAGAGGAGATAGCGGTGCTTGAATGTGCCTCCGGGGATGATGCGAAGAAGGCGGCCCAGGCCTTTGAAATGAGGGTGAGCGAACAGAAGGAATCCTTTGAGGATTACGTACCCGGGGAGCTTAACAAGCTTTCTGACGCCGTGATCGTTACCAGGGATAATATTGTGATCCTCTCTGTCAGCGATGAACCCGAAAAAGCAAAGGAGATCGCAGCCAGATAAAATTGTCAGA
>DNAD01000093.1 GCA_003484785.1 Lachnospiraceae bacterium | reverse complement strand
AAGCTCATCCTCCGAGATATATTCACCGAAGCTGTACAGGTAAGCAGTATCATCCAGATCGGAATTCATAATTATATCTGCCGCAAAGTCTCTTTTCGGATCAAGCTTTTCAGAGAGCTCGTTTCTGACAAATATGTCAAGATTATCCCTTTCGAACCAGTAGATAGCTTCATGAACCTCATGCTCAAGAAAAGCCTCGTTCTCCTGTGTCCTGAATATACCGTACACCTCGATAAAAAGCTCAAAATACAGGGTCAGAAGCTCAATATTCCCCTCATACGCATAAGGAATGAGGCCTCTGAGCTGTGTATAGAGGAAGCACAGATGCTGCCATACCTTAATATTACATCCGTTATCTTTTGCGATCTTTCCCACAAATTCGGGATTTGCGTAGCTTTTTTCATAAGCGCTTCCGACAATATCGGAAAACAGCTCGTTATTAAGGCTTTCTGCCTCTTCCCGGGTAAGTTTACATAACTTTCCTTCCGTTTTAAGCTCATATACGCCGGCTATCCTGCCCGCAAATTCCGACACCCTCCGAAAGTACGATAACCAGGGCTCTCCGACTTCTTTTTCCTTTACTATTTCGTTGATCCGCTCTGTGGATAACTCATATCTTTCACTGTACATTTTCCCACTACATCCCCCATAATATCAGAAGTGTCCATATTATAATATCGAGCAGGTTGAGTGCCACCGCAAGCTTCGGCACCCAGGTATATATGTCTCTCTCCCTGAGGCTTACGAACCCGGCTATAACGCCCGTTATGTTTGCTATTACGCCAAACAGGCCCACACCTCCATAACGTCCCGAGTTCCTGCCTCCGTTATAGCTGGAAAGCAATATGGCCGTAAACAGCCCGATCAGTGAGCATACCGCAAGCACTATTGACAGTGTCCCGATAAAGGAATAATGCCTCGAAGTGAACATGAAGCTTTTCTTTTTCCTTATTTTTTTCGGTCTCGGCATTTATTCTGCTCCGTATTCCTCATAGTAGCTGTCTATGGCGGCCTTTATAGCGTCATCGATCAGCACTTCTCCCGTATCTGTCTTTCTGTTATAGAGATAGTCGACAACCTCCCTCATCGTAACAATGGCTCCCGTTTTAAACCCGTACAATTCACTTATCTCGGCAAGAGCGCTCTTTTCTCCGCTCCCCTTCTCCATCCTGTTTAAGGATACCATAAGCCCGATGATCTGCACATCAGCCTGCGCCTTTAAAACAGGGAAGGTTTCCGCGATGGATTTTCCCGAGGTCGTAACATCCTCAATGATGACGATCCTGTCTCCATCCTTAAGAGGTTCACCCAGCATTATGCCGGCATCACCGTGATCCTTGAACTCCTTACGGTTTGAGGAATATCTGATCTCTTTTCCGTACAGCCTGTAATAGGCCATCGAAGCGGCAACCGCCAGAGGGATGCCCTTATATGCAGGACCGAACAGGATATCAAAATCATCCCCGTAGGCATTATGTATCGCTTTTGCATAGTATTCCCCCAGCCTTAAAAGCTGGCTTCCTGTGGTATAAGCCCCGGCATTCATAAAAAACGGAGACTTCCTGCCGCTCTTTAAGGTAAAGCTTCCGAATTTGAGTACATTGGCTTCGACCATAAAGCGGATAAATTCTTCCTTATATGCTTCCATTGATATCCTCCTTCATATTCTTAACAGCTTCCCTTGCGGCATCCGCAAAACCTTCATCTCCAAAGTGTTCATATTTCGGATCCAGATAAGCAGCGATGATCCCTCTTGACGAATTGACTATGGCCCCAAGCCCGTCCTCGTTAAAGAAGCATTTCAGATCCGAACCCTTTCCTCCCTGAGCTCCGTATCCCGGTACAAGGATATATGAATGAGGCATGAGCTTTCTGAGAAGCTTTCCTTCTTCGGGGTAGGTCGCACCCACAACAGCGCCGACCTCGGAATATCCGTATTGACCCATAAGGTCATTTCCCCACTCCTTCACCTTTTCAGCGACCAGCTGATACAGGGTCAGATCCTCTCCGCTTTTCTCTGTGGTCAATTTTCTGTCCTGAAACTCCCCGCTGCTTTTATTCGAGGTCTTTACAAGAACGAAAATGCCCCTGTCCTCCTCTTTGCAGACTTTTACAAATGGGAGCACCCCGTCAGAACCAAGATAAGGATTGACCGTTGCGAAATCCTCTCCGAAGGGGGTAAGGAGATTCTCTCCTACCCTGACCTTTCCGAGATGCGCCGAAGCATAGCTCTCCGAGGTAGAGCCTATATCTCCCCGCTTTATATCGCCAATGACTATGAGACCCTTTTCCCTGCAATAGTCAACAGTCTTTTTAAAGGCAGTGATACCCGGGATCCCGAACTGCTCATACATCGCTATCTGTGGCTTGACTGCCGGAACAAGCTCACAGACCGCATCGGTCAAGGCTTTGTTAAACTGCCAGATTGCTTCCGCCGCTCCCTCAAGGTTTTCTCCGTATTCCGAAAATGCCTTTGAAAGAATATGCTTCGGTATGAACTTAAGCTGCGGATCCAGGCCTACAACTATCGGAGCATTCTTACTCCTGATCCCGTCGATCAATCTGTCTATCATATCAGTCTCCTTCCTCTGACCTGTACCGGTCAATAATGATGTCAGTCTTAAACAGGCCTGACCCCAACGGACTATTTCCGTTTTGCTGAAAGAAGGAAATGCTTTTATGCATTTCCTTCTCCTTTCGCCGTTTTAAACGTACCGGTCAGCCGTTGACAGACCGTTACTTTTAAACATCCCTCCGGGCCCTTCCTATGCAAGGACCATCGAATTCTTTTCAGCATACTTCTTTATATTGGAAGCATTGGCGTATTTTGTATAGCTGCCGCCGTCTACCACTACCAGGGTAGGTGCCTGCATCACTCCGTACTTTCTGGTAAGCTCAGCATTCTCCTCGGCATCTATCATGACAACCTTCTCGTTCTTCAGATACTCCTTTGCCAGCTTGCAGTTAGGACAGCTTCTGGTAGTGAAAAGATACTTGATCTTCCCCACCGGCTCAAAATTGATCTCATCGCCGGCCCCGAAGCCCTTCAAAGTGACCATTGCGGTCGACGGCCTCTTCATATATGAGTTTTCTATGTCATATACCTTCCTGTTCCTGTACTCCTGCGCCTTACCGTCGTTCCAGTTCTGCACCGGTCTGTAATAACCGGTTATGCGGCTGTATACCTCGGTCTTTGCCCCGCAGTGCGGACAGGTCTTCTGCTCACCTGTGAGATACCCGTGCTCTCTGCATACCGAGTAGGTAGGGGAAAGGGTATAATAAGGAAGTCTGTAATTCTCGGCGATCTTACGTACAAGCGAAGCAGCAGCTCTCCAGTCAGGCAGTTTTTCGCCGAGAAATGCATGAAATACCGTACCTGAGGTGTAGAGAGTCTGAAGCTCATCCTGAATATCCAATGCATCAAAGATATCTGCAGTGTATTCAACCGGAAGATGAGAGCTGTTGGTGTAGTAAGGCGTATCTCCCGGCTTCCCGGCTGTTTTTATAGAAGGATACTTCTTTCTGTCATGCTTCGCGAGCCTGTAGGAGGTACTCTCTGCCGGTGTCGCCTCAAGATTATAAAGATCGCCGTACTTTTCCTGATAATCGGAAAGCCTGCTCCTCATATGATTGAGAACCTCTTTGGTGAAATCCTGTGTCCGCTTGTCGGTCATGTCCGCTCTCAGCCAGTTGGCGTTAAGGCCTACCTCATTCATGCCTATCAGCCCTATTGTAGAGAAATGATTTTCAAAGGTTCCCAGATACTTCTTTGTATAAGGATAAAGTCCCTCATCAAGAAGCTTTGTGATAACGCCTCTCTTTATCTTCAGGCTCCTGGCGGCAATATCCATCATCCTGTCCAGCCTTCTGTAGAAATCGTTCTTATCCGAAGCCAGATAGGCGATCCTGGGCATATTGACGGTCACTACCCCGACCGATCCGGTGCTCTCTCCGGATCCAAAGAAACCACCCGTTTTTTTACGAAGCTCCCTCAGATCCAGGCGGAGACGGCAGCACATACTCCTTACATCGCTCGGTTCCATATCGGAATTTATATAATTGGAAAAATAAGGAGTCCCGTATTTGGCGGTCATTTCAAATAACAGCCGGTTGTTTTCCGTGTCCGACCAGTCAAAATCTTTTGTTATCGAATATGTAGGTATCGGATACTGGAAGCCCCTGCCGTTTGCATCGCCTTCGATCATCGTCTCTATGAAGGCTTTATTGACCATATCCATCTCTCTGCGGCAGTCCTTGTATTTGAAGTCCATTTCCTTTCCGCCCACTATAGCGGGAAGCTCCGCAAGGTCATCGGGAACCGTCCAATCCAGTGTTATATTGGAGAACGGCGCCTGAGTTCCCCATCTGCTGGGAGTATTTACCCCGTAGATGAAGGATTCTATACACCTCTTTACGTCTCTGTAGGACAGGTCATCCACCTTTACAAAGGGAGCCAGATATGTGTCAAAGGAAGAAAATGCCTGCGCCCCGGCCCATTCATTCTGCATTATGCCGAGGAAATTTACCATCTGATTGCAGAGTACCGACAGATGAGCGGCCGGTGCGGATGTTATTTTCCCGCTGACTCCGCCCAGTCCTTCTTTGATAAGCTGCTTAAGACTCCAGCCCGCGCAGTATCCCGTGAGCATGGCAAGGTCATGAATATGTATATCCGCGTTTCTGTGCGCTTCCGAAATTTCGGGATCATATATCTCCGAGAGCCAGTAATTTGCCGTCACGGCCCCGGAATTACTCAGTATCAGACCACCGACCGAATAGGTCACTGTGGAATTTTCCTTAACTCTCCAGTCCTCTACCTTAACGTAGCTGTTTACCACATCCTTATAATCAAGGATCGTGGAACGCATATTCCTCATCTTTTCACGCTGTTTGCGGTACAGGATATATGCCTTTGCCACATCGGTATAGCCCGCCTGCTCGAGAACAGTCTCAACACTGTCCTGAACATCCTCAACCGCGACCCTGTCAGCCTCTATCTTTTTCTGAAAATCCGCGGTAACCCTCAGTGCAAGAAGGTCTATGATATCATTATTATATTGTTTATCACAGGCAACGAAAGCCTTCATGATGGCGTCATTTATCTTTGTCAGATTAAAATCGGCCACTTCCCCATCCCTTTTTACAACACTGAACATTCCTTATCTTCCCCCCTCAATTTTTTTTGTCCGTCCCTCATCAACCGAACACGGTTAGTATATCAAAGTGCCAAATCCACGTCAACCATAAAACACAATATCTAACGCTATTTAATGATCGGCTGCACTAGATATTGTGTTCTATAACAGTAGTATATATTATTAAAAATGACAGACAGGTTTCGATAAGATTTATTATCTCGTCTTAAGGAACTCATACTCTCTTGCGGCGGTCTTATCGGAAGGATAAACCTTAAGATATTCTTCCATCCGGCTCCTTGCCCTGGCAAATTCTCCCGCCCGTTCATAGGCAACTATCTCATTAAAGCGAAGACACTGGTCAGCATCGGGATCTTCTGTTTCAAGCCCGCTGGCAAAGGCCGAAAGCGCGCCCTCCGGATCCGAAAGCCCGAGCCGGATAAGCCCCAGCTCATTGTAAATAAAGGCGTCATCCCCGTTCGAATCAAGCCATGACTGATAAAGGGTGGCCGCGTAATCGGAATCCCCCAGCGCGTTATAGCATCTTCCCAGATAGATTATCAGCCTTGAGTCTTCTTTTTTTTCATTTCTGGCCTTTTCCAGATAATTTCTCGCTTCATCGTAATTACCCAGATAGTATGAAAAGATCCCGTGCTGGTAATCACTCATCTTCTCATTTGCGGATACGGCTTTTCCGATATAGCTTCCCGCCTCGCTTTCATAACCGGCATCACAGAGATCCATATAAATCTTCTGGTAAAGTACATATCTTGAAGGTTCAAGCTCCAGCGCCCTGTCATAATCCTCAAAAGCCCTCTGCTTATCCCCTTTTGCAAGCTCAACCTTTCCCCGCATATAATATGCATCCTCCTGCCCGTCATCTATGCCGATTATGGCCGAAAAGGTGTCTATCGCCTCATCCGGCTTTCCCAGCTTATACTCGCACACACCAAGATAGTAGGAAATGTCCAGGTCTACCTGTTTTACTATCCCGTTGGAGGTGGACAGGGCTTTTATGAAGCTTAATTCCGCATTCTGATAATCTCCCGCCCCCATGTAGGCTATTCCCTGCTCCCGTAAGGAAAGCTTATCATCCGCCGTACCTGCGCCCTCTGCTTTCCCGCACCCGGCGGCAGTCAGAAAGAGAGCCGAGGCAAGCAGGAGAAATATGCTCTTTATACTCTGTCGTGTCTTCATCTTCCCTCTGCTATTGCTATGAGCTCGCCCGGAGTCGAGATAAAACCATCGGGCTCCGTAACCTTTCCGAAGCCGTAAGCGGCGTGAATGAAGGGTACCCCGGCTTTTCTGCAGGCCTCCATGTCCATTACGGTATCCCCGATATATGCCGGCTTTTTAAGCTTATGCCTCTCTGCCATTATAAGTATGTTATCCGCCTTAAGCTTTCCGGTATCTCCCGGACAGAGCTGGTCCTTAAAATACTTTCCGAAGCCGGTTTTTCTGTACATAAGCTCAATATAGCCGCTCTGGCAGTTACTTACTATGAAAAGCGGGATTCCTGATGAGGAAAGCGTCCTCAGGGTTTCTTCAAGACCTTCATAGACCACTCCCGACTCCCTTTCCAGATATTCAAACTCATATCCGGAGCATAGCGGCAGAAATGCCTCTCTCTCTTCAAGCGTTGACCCGGGCAGTATATCTTCGATTATATCCAGCATCGGAAGCCCGAACAGCCCCTTCAGCCTGTCGGCCGTTATGCTCACATCTCCGTGTCCGGAATCCCTCAGCGCGGCATTCCAGGCCTTTTCGACCACCGGAGTCGAATCCCAGATGGTTCCGTCAACATCGAATATAAAGCCGTCATAGATCGTATTCATTCATAAACTCCTTTGTGTATTTAATAGCCCCTTTTTCGTTAAGATGAGATGCATCCCCGAAAAATCCGTTATCATAGCATGGGATCTCACTGCTGATCTCCGCCTCCGGATAGAGTTCCTTAAACGACTCTATAAGTCCCGAGAATTGACTCACATAGTCATCATTCAAGCTCTCATAAGACGCCTCATTCATCGGCGGCTGGACAAGGATAGTACGTATTTCGTTGTCCCTGCAGAGGCTCAGCAGTCTTTCCATATAAAGCTTTAATATCCCGTAATCCCTCCCGGTATCAAGCTCGGTATAATTTGCCTCATAATTAAGCTCTGAAGAGCCCTCTTCTGTTCCGAAGAGCCCGTGGCCCCTGCTTTGTAAAATATCCTCGTAAGCCTGCCTGTTGGCCTGATATCTTCCGATAAAGCCGCTGTTTAAAGCAGCCGGCATATATGAATCGGGAAAACAAAGATACATACTTATAATAGAAGAAAGCCCTTTATCCCTTTCACATACCGCATTGGAATCAAGACGTATCCCCTCGCTGTAGACCTTTATAGCCTCCGGCAGGGTAAGATGGTGAAAATAAACGCTTCTTGTCCAGAAATTGTCCATGTAGGAATAATGAAAGGGAGCAAACATTATTATCACATTTTCCGGAACAGACTCATTCTCGATATAATGCTTAAGCGTATAGTACATCTCCACGCCCGTAGCGCCGCCTACCGCCAGGTTATAAACTCCTTTATCCATATCCTCAGGGATCAGGTCGGCCATCGCCCGAGAATCGCCAAGTATCAGGGTAATATCCCCCGGGCCTTCGTTTTCGGACAACTTTCCTCTTCCGGCCTCGATATCCTTCGTATATTTCCAGGAAGGATATTCCTCATCCATATAGCCGAAGGGCAGAACAGCCGTATATATTATAAACACGATAACAGGCATTAAGGCAAGGATGCATTTGAAAAAAAACGTGAAATATATATTTTTATTCATTCTTATTATGATCACCTCCCTCCCGGTCCCAAAGCCATGGCAATGACCATTTTTCATCTGCCAAGGCGTTGTTACTATTCACAGCCGAATCGCGCTTTTGATGAAATTATCCGGTCTGAAAAACAGACCGGATCGGAACGATC
>DNAD01000261.1:1906-2694 GCA_003484785.1 Lachnospiraceae bacterium | reverse complement strand
TGGGTTGAATATGCGTTAAGTCCCGAGTGCGTAAACCTTGCGGCACAGAACGCTTCCTATCAGTTCCTGGTGATCGACAACGCAGAGCAGCCTGCTATCGCCATGGAATTCGGTCTTGATCCCGATAACGTAATGGAATACGATTTTGAGGATGCAAGGGAAAATACCACCAAATACGTGGAAGAGGTCATGGAGGCTCTCGGCAGCGCAGCCGATGATCGTTTCCAGACAGAATAGGATATTTTACAGATTGATATTATATGGGCGGATGGTGATCATCCGCCCTTTTTAAAGGAAATTGTTCGGTCTGATCACAGACCGAACCGGTGCGAACTGAAGATCGCACCGAAACGCACGATTTGTAAACAAATCGGCGCATAAAAGGAGAAACGGCCATGGCAAAAAATCAGAGTGCGGTTCTGGACCGAAAAAAATTCTATTCCGATCCGGTGTTAGTTACTACAATAGTGGTCCTGATCGCGTTTTTGACCTTATTTATCCTGTATCCTCTTGCGATCCTTCTGGTGGACAGCTTTCTGACGGAGGACGGGGTAACGCTTTCCATCTTTCAGAGGATAATGGGAATGTCCAATTTCCGCAGGGCCATTACCAACACGCTGAAGGTTGGATTTCTGGTGGGAATAGCATCGGCGCTTATAGGGCTTTTGTTCGCCTATGTGGAGGTATATGTCCGGTTAAGGACAAAATTTATGAGCGGGATATTTCAGGTGGTTTCGATGCTGCCCGTAGTGTCGCCGCCCTTTGTTCTGTCACTCTCGATGATCATG
>DNAD01000261.1:0-1866 GCA_003484785.1 Lachnospiraceae bacterium | reverse complement strand
TGTTCGGAAAATCCGGTATAATCACAAGGTATCTGCTGCATATCTATGACAACAGTGTTTACGGCTTCTGGGGCATCGCCGTGGTACAGACCCTGACCTTCTTTCCGGTCTGCTACATGATGTTAAGGGGCCTGCTTAAGAATATCGATCCCTCCCTTGAGGAGGCGGCGCGGGATATGGGCGCGGCAAGATGGAAGGTATTTACCACCGTAACCCTTCCGCTCATCCTTCCGGGACTCGGAAATGCCTTCCTTGTGACCTTCATCGAATCCATAGCGGATTTTGCGAATCCCATGATCATAGGCGGATCCTATGATACGCTGGCTACCACGATCTATCTTCAGATCACCGGGGCCTATGACAAGGAGGGAGCCTCGGCAATGGCTGTTGTGCTTCTGTTTATAACGCTTCTAATGTTCATTGTTCAGAAATACTATCTGGAGAGAAAGAGTACGGCCACTTTGTCGGGCAAGGCCTCCAGAGAGAGGATGCTGATCATGGACAAAAGCGTGACGGTGCCATTAAGCATCCTTTGCTCGGCTCTTGCGGTATTTGTTATCCTTATGTATATCTGCGTGCCCTTCGGCGCCCTGTTCAGAACCTGGGGGTTTGATTTCCACCTGACGACGAAATGGTTCGGTCAGGTATTTAAGAAATACAAGGGGCTGAAGGCCTTTAAGGATTCCTTCCTGCTGTCGCTTATTGCATCGCCGATCACAGCCCTGTTATCGATGATCATCTCATATCTGGTGGTCAAGCGGAATTTTAAAAGCAAGGGCTTTATCGAGGCGGTTTCGATGTTGGCTATGGCAGTGCCCGGTACGGTACTGGGTATCGGTTATATCCGCGGCTTTTCCGCAGGTGTCTTCCGCACGGGCTTTCTGCAGGGCCTCTACGGTACGGGAGCGCTCCTTGTTATCGTCTTCATCGTAAGAAGCCTGCCCACAGGTACCAGAAGCGGTATCTCGGCTCTGAGGCAGATCGACAAGAGCATCGAGGAATCGGCCTATGACATGGGCGCTGACAGCTTTACCGTTTTCATGACGGTGACCCTTCCGCTTATCAAGGACAGCTTCTTAAGCGGCCTGGTAACCGCCTTTGTACGAAGCATCACGGCCATCAGCGCCATCATCCTGTTGGTGACTCCGCAGTATCTGCTGATCACGGTACAGATAAACGAATTCGCAGAAAAGGGAGCTTACGGGATAGCCTGCGCCTTTGCAACTATCCTGATCCTGATCACCTATACGTCGGTGCTGCTTATGAACATCATCATAAAACGGTTCGGTACAAGCAGAAATGCGCAGTGACCGGATCGGAACAGAAATAAACCGGAGGTAAAATAATGGCAAAGGAAAAGAAGGGCATCAGTTTAAGACATATAGCAAAGATCTACCAGGATCCGAAAACCGGAAAGGACTTCTATGCGGTAAAGGATACGTCTTTGGAGATCGAGCCGGGAAGCTTTGTAACGCTTCTCGGACCCTCGGGCTGCGGAAAGACAACGACGCTTCGTATGATAGCCGGTTTTGAGAGCCCTGATGAAGGAGAGATCTATCTGGGAGGAGAGCCTATAAACGACCTTACGCCCAATAAGAGGGATACGGCCATGGTATTTCAGAGCTATGCGCTGCTGCCGCATTATAATGTATACGACAACGTTGCCTACGGGCTGAAGCTTCGAAAGCTCGACAAGGAAACGATCCGAAAAAAGGTCACGGATATTCTTAAGCTTGTGGGGCTTGAGGGACGGGAGGGCCGCATGACGAACCAGCTCTCCGGAGGACAGCAGCAGAGAGTCGCCCTGGCAAGGGCTCTTGTACTTGAGCCCGGTGTCCTTTTGTTCGACGAGCCCCTTTCCAACCT
>DNAD01000080.1 GCA_003484785.1 Lachnospiraceae bacterium | reverse complement strand
GCAAAATCAGAGATCTACGCGATAATGGGCGAGCTTGCCGAGCAGGGCTACGGAATCATACTGATATCCTCCGAAATGCCTGAGATCCTTGGTATGAGCGACAGGATATACGTTATGTGCCAGGGACGCGTTACAGGCTGCCTTGACAGGGATGAGGTAACCCAGGAGAAGATCCTGGAGCTTGCCATGGAGCAGAGCGGAAGGGAGGGTGCGTAAATGGAACAGAAATCAATTTTGAAAAAAATAACGGGCTCCCGTGAAGCGAGCCTCGTGATCGTTCTGATCGTAATGCTTGTTATCATTTCGATCTTCAGTCCCTCCTTCCTTTCTCCTACAAACCTGGGACAGATCTTTCGAAACAATACATTAACGATGTTAATGGCTCTCGGCATGCTCTGCGTCATGCTGACTGCAGGTATAGACATTTCCATTACTTCGACTCTGGCCTTTGCCGGCATGAGCATCGGTCTGCTGCAGAAGTATGATGTTATACACAATACCTTTTTACTCTTTGTGATCGGCGCCCTTATAGGTCTTTGCTGCGGCTTCTTAAACGGGCTGATCATCGCAAAGGGAAAGATCGCCCCGATCATCTGTACCATGGGCTTTATGTATGTGTGGCGCGGAATGGCCTATGTGATCTCGAATAATAACTGGGCCTCCGGTCAGGATGTGGCGGGCTTTTCCGACTTCGGTAAGGATGGCTCTCCCGGACCCTATATCATTCTCGTGATCGCCTATGTGATCTTCTTTGTCGTGATGAAGTGGACCAAGTTCGGCAGAAGCATCTACGCTGTGGGCTCCAATGCCGAGGCGGCAGCCATATCCGGTATAAAGGTGGATAAGGTCCTTGTTTCGGTATATACGATAATGGGGCTTCTGGCAGGCCTTGCGGGGGTTCTCTCCGTTTCTATCTATGCTTCGGCCCAGCCCAACATGCAGTACGGCAAGGAGATGGATGTTATCGCGGCCTGTGTTATCGGCGGTGTTTCCATGAGCGGCGGAAGAGGCTCGGTAGTCGGTACCTTTTTGGGAGCGCTGATCATCAGTATCATCGCCAAAGCGCTTCCTCTGGTAGGCATTGACGCCATCGCTCAGAACCTTATCAAGGGTGTTATCATCGTATTCGTTGTCATCCTCAATGTCATTACACAGAGGACAATGGATCGTCAGAATCTGTTAAGGAGGGAGATGTAATCATGGCTGGAAAATCAGGAAGAACCATATCGGCAACCCCGAGCAATGGATTTAAGGATAAGATATTAAGCCTGGAAGGGGCTCTGGTCATAGCGTTTATAGCCATCAATATCCTGGGAAGAGTGATGTCTCCCAATTATAACCTGACCAATGTGATGAGAGAGTCTCCCCGTTATCTTGCGGAGATCTTCATGCTCTTCGGGATGGGCTTCATACTGGTACTGGGGGATATCGACATCTCCGTAGGCGCCATAGTCTGTCTGTCGGCTACAATGGGCTGTCTTTCAAGCAATGCCGGCCTTCCCATGGGTCTGGCGATTCTGATCACTCTGCTTACCGGACTGGTATGCGGCATGATCAACGGCTTTATTGCCACCAGATTTACCGAGCTGCCCACAATGATCGTTACCCTCGGAACACAGATCATTTTCAGGGGCATAGCCGAGGTGAGCCTTGGAAGCGGCGGCTCGGCATCCTTAAAGGATTATGAAGGTATCGGCATACTCAGGGTAAAGGTTGGCCCCATTCCGCTTGCATTCTTTCTTATTATAATATGCGCGGTGGTTTTCATTATTCTTTTGAGCAAGACCACCTTCGGGCGCAGGCTCTACGCCATAGGCTCCAGTAAGACGGCGGCTCTTTACGCGGGTGTTGAGGTGCAGAAGCTTCGATTCCTCTGCTTCAGCCTCATAGGCTTCCTTGCCGGAATGTGCGGGCTCTTCATCCTTGCCTCCACCTATGGCGCCAATACCACAACAGGGCAGGGCTTTGAGATGGAGGTCATAGCCATGTGCGTATTCGGAGGCATAGCGACCACCGGCGGAAAAGGAAATCTGGTAGGTGCCTTTATCTCGGCGCTGATCATCGTGTGCTTAAGGATCGCCCTCGGACAGATCAACATGAACACGCAGCTGATCCTTGTAATAATCGGCATCATGCTGATAGTTTCCGTGCTGGTGCCCTCCTTCCGTCAGAAGTATCTGATGATGAAAAAGAGCAAGGTATAAGGCTGCAGCCTGCGGCAACAAAAAATTACCCTAAATCAAAAAATATTACCGTTTAAAAGCCGGAGGTTTTTTTATATCATTTATTTCAGAGTAAGCATATACGAGCGTATATGTTAATAGCGGCCGGTTTACCGGCAAATTATTAAGGAGGAAATTTAATATGAAGAAAAAGGTCATAAGCGTATTATTATGCGCAGCAATGGCTACCGGCATTTTAGCCGGATGTGCGGCAGCTCCCGCAACATCAGCTCCCGCTGAGTCAGCACCGGCAGCAGCTGAAGAAGCAGCTCCCGCTGAAGAAGCAGCTCCCGCTGAAGAGGCAGCCGCAGACGAGGCAGCTCCCGCAGCACAGGGTGGCGGAACCTTCGCTATCGTTACTAAGTCTGCAGGAAATCCTTTCATGGACAGGCTTGCAAGCGGCTTCTCAGAGGTTATCGAGGCAGCAGGCGGCACAGTGGTAAGACAGGATCCCGAGAGCGCAACCGCAGATGCTCAGATCACTGTTATCCAGTCACTTATCTCTCAGGGTGTTGATACAATCGCTATCAGCGCAAATGACGCTAACGCGCTTATCTCTGTCTGCAACGAGGCAAGAGATGCCGGCATCAAGGTTCTTACTCTTGATTCAGATGTAGATCCCAGCGCACGTGCGGTATTCTGTAATCAGGCAGGTGTTGAGGCTGTAGGACAGCAGCTCATCGACGCTGTTTATGATCTTACAGGCGGCGAAGGACAGTACGCTATCCTTTCAGCTACTTCACAGGCTACGAACCAGAACGCATGGATCGATGCCATGAAGGCTATCCAGGAAGGCGATGACAAATATTCCAAGATCGAGCTGGTTGAGGTTGCTTACGGTGATGACGAGCCTCAGAAGTCTACAGATCAGACACAGGCTCTTCTTCAGAACTATCCCGACCTTAAGGTTATCTGCGCTCCTACGACTGTAGGTATCGCTGCTGCTGCCAAGGTTCTTCAGGATCAGGGCTCTTCCGTTAAGTTAACAGGTCTCGGACTTCCTTCCGAGATGGCTGAGTACATCGGTGATGACGATGCTCACAGCTGCCCTTACATGTTCCTCTGGAATCCTATCGACTTAGGAAGACTTGCCGGCTATGTAAGCCTTAAGTTATATGACGGCTCCATCACAGGTGCTGTAGGCGACACTTTCGAAGCAGAAGGCCTCGAGGCTAGCCCTTATACTGTTGTTGATAACGGAAACGGAACCGAGATCATCCTTGGACCTCCTTTCAAATTCGACGCAAGCAACATCGACGAGTGGAAGACAGTTTACTAAAATATAGTTTTCACTCCGGACAAAAGGCACAGCTCAATAAAAGCTGTGCCTTTAAACATCATAA
>DNAD01000234.1 GCA_003484785.1 Lachnospiraceae bacterium | reverse complement strand
GGCTGTGAATAGTAACACAATACAAAAACTATGATGGGAGTAAGGCAGTGAGCGAAGAAAAGAGAAATCCGGGACAGCTTGTATTCGGGTTGGACATAGGCACAAGAAGCCTTGTGGGGACCGTGGGCTACATGGCGGGGGATGTCTTTCATGTGGTGGCACAGTGTATAAGAGAGCACGAGACCAGATCCATGCTTGACGGGCAGATCCACGACATAGAGATGGTAGGAAGGTCTGTTACCGAGGTTAAAAAGAATCTGGAGGAGCAGACCGGAAAAGAGCTGCATGAGGTATGTATAGCAGCCGCGGGCCGTGTCCTGAAAACAGTGACCGTAAAAGCGGAGATGGAGTTTCCGGAAGAGATCATAGTTACCGGGGAGGATATTTATTCCCTGGATATGCTGGGCATCGAAAAGTCCTATGACGAGTTTCAGAAGACTAACGATACCGATACCAAATTCTATTGCGTAGGCTATACGGTCGTAAGATATTTCCTGAATGATTACCAGATAAGCTCCCTTGAGAGGCACAAGGCCAAAAGGATAGCGGTGGAGCTCATTGCAACCTTCCTTCCGGATGAGGTTGTTGACGGGCTTTATAAGGCCGTGGAGGAGGCCGGGCTGTTAGTTGCCAACCTGACCCTTGAGCCCATAGCAGCCATCAGAGTGGCGATACCCGTAAACTACCGGATGCTCAATATCGCCCTGGTGGATGTCGGCGCCGGGACCTCCGACATCTCAATTACCAAGGACGGCTGTATCGTTGCCTACGGAATGATACCCATGGCGGGGGATGAGCTTACCGAAGCCCTGGCAAAGCACTGCCTGGTGGATTTTGCCACTGCCGAGAAGATAAAGACGGCTGTCGTAAACGATAAAGCCATAAGCTACAGGGATATCATGGGCCTTACCCAGAAGATCACCCCGAAGGAGGTACTTAAGGTTGTGGAGCCGGTCATCAAAAAGATGACCAAGGCCGTTGCCGCAAAGATCAAGGAGTTAAACGGCGGCAAGGCCGTGGCGGCGGTCTTTGTGGTCGGAGGCGGCGGCAAGCTTCCTTCCTATACCGATGCCCTTGCAAAGGAGCTTGGGATAGACAAGACGAGATGCGCCTTAAGGGGAGAAGAGGAGCTTAAGGAGATCGAGTTTGATAACGGAAAGCCCAACAGAGACTCCCTTTTCGTGACTCCCATCGGTATCTGTCTTAATTTCTACGATCAGAAGAACAATTTCATCTTTGTCAATTTTAACGGAGAGAGGATAAAGCTGTATGACAACGGACATCTGCTTTTGGTGGATGCCGCTCTGCAGGCAGGCTTCCCCAACGAAAGCCTGTTCCCGAAGCGGGGTCAGGAGCTCAATTTCACGGTGGACGGAAAGCCCTTTATGATAAGAGGAGAGCTGGGCGAGCCTGCGGTAGTAAGGCTTAACGGAGAGGCGGTAAGCATCAACGAGCCTATAAAGGCGGGCGATAAGATAACCGTGGAGGAGTCGACTCAGGGGGCTAAGGGACATATGGAGCTTCGGAGCGTTCCGGGCTTTGAGGCGGCCCTTAAGGTAAATGTGAATGATAAGAACATCGACCTTCCCAAGTTTGCGATGGTAAACGGCGAGCTTCAGTCAGGATACTATGAGCTTTGCGACGGCGATAAGGTGGAGATGCTTGATTACTATACCGTAGGCCAGGTGGCTGAGTTTATGGATGTGATCCTTGCAAAGGATATGAACATCTATGTAAATAACAAGCTCTGCGACATGGATGAGAAGGTTTATAACAATTTCTCCATCATATGGACACTTGAGGAGCTTGAGCTTTCGGATGTGGAGAAATACGGGAGCCGCTCTAAGGACGGGGCTATGGCGGAGAGCTTTTCCGAGCTTTTGGAGGATGAGGATTATAAAACAGGGGACGCCCTGCCTCCCGAAGACGTAAAGAGACCTGATCTCGGCGGCAGCGAGAATAAGGAGTATGTGGTGGGCTCCGCGGATACTGAAAAGAAGGCCTCCCACGCCGGGGAGAAGGGTGAAGCGCCGACGGAGGATGAAGAGATTTCGGCGGAAGCTGAAGAGGAGGAGCCTTCAGAGCCTGAACCGGTGGAGACGGCAAATGCTGAGGCAGAGCCTTCACAGCCTGAGGAAGAGGCAAATATTGAGGCCGTCCCTTCACAGCCTGTGGATGAGGCAAATATTGAGGCCGTCCCGGCAGAGGCAGAAGAGGCTATGGAGAGGGCTGAAGAGGAAGAGCCTTCAGAGTCTGAACCGGTGGAGACAGCCGGGGAGGAGCCTGACCGGAATACAGAAGAGGCAGTATCCGAAACAGCGGTTGTGACTGAAGAAACAGCAGGAGAGACGGAATCGCTCAGAGATGCCATCGGAAGCAAGCTGAGCAGTACCTTTTCGGAGGTTACCGGAGAGAGGAACGAGCCTGTAAAGAAGGATAAGAGCCCTGCCCCTGCAGGTAGTGATGCGTCGGGGCTTACCTCCATCACCGTAACGGTCAATGATAACTCCGTAATTCTAACGGGTAAGAAGAGCTACATATTTGTGGACGTGTTTGAGTTTTACGATTTTGATCTGTCAACGCCCAGGGGAAGGGCGGTGATCACCAAGCTGAACGGCAATCCCGCCCCGTACGCGGCAATGCTCAGCGACGGTGACGAGATCCAGATATACTGGGAAGACTGATAAGATCCGGTGCGGAAACAGCAAATAAGTTTTTCGCAGAGGAA
>DNAD01000217.1:828-2801 GCA_003484785.1 Lachnospiraceae bacterium | reverse complement strand
CACCTTTGCTTGTCTTTTTGCCCGATAGTACTGACGAAAAATCGCCGGCGTAGCCCGCTACGCCTAAGATTTTTCATCAGCACTCTCGAACAAAAATCCTACGCAAATGTGCATGTTATTTTGCAACAGTTCCTAAGGTAATGATCCGAAGATCATGTCTGGCGGGCAAACCGGCGCGGAGGATATAAATGGGACTCAAAACACTTACTTTTTTTTCCAATTATTTTAATCATCATCAGAAGGCTCTATGCGATACCTGGCATGAAATGCTGGGAGAGGGCTTCACCTTCGTGGAGACCGAGCCGATGGAGGGCTTCCGCTCGGACATGGGCTGGGGAGAAAAGACTGAGCCTTATATCCTCAGAACCTATGAAAGTGAGGAAAACCTGAAAAAGGCTCTTGAGCTTTCCCTCTCAAGCGATCTGGTGGTCATGGGAACGGCCCCGGAGCGGTTCATAGAGGAAAGGCTTGAGCTTGACAGGCTTATCTTTCGCTATTCGGAACGCCCCTTAAAGGAAGGCTTCATCAAGTTCTTCATACCCAGGCTTACGGTTAAATATATTCATCTCCACGTAAGGAACAGAAAAAAAAGGATCTGTATTCTTGCCGCCAGCGCCTATACGGCCTGGGATTACAAAAAGATGTTTGACAGCTACCCGGGAAGGATCTATAAATTCGGCTACTTCCCGAAGCACCTTGTCTATGATACAAAAAGCCTTTTTGAGAGGAAGGAAGAAGCGGCTCTGAGGGACTACGGAGACAGAGATATCCCCACCATCCTCTGGGAGGGAAGGATGCTTCGCCTTAAGGGCCCGACCCTTGTTATCAGGGCGGCACATGCCTTAAGGAGCAGGGGCTATGACTTCAGGCTGCGATTCATCGGAGAGGGAAGGGAAAGGGCAAAGACGGAGAGGCTGTGCAAAAGCTTCGGACTTGAGGATGTCACGGAGTTTAAGGATTTTCTTCCGCCGGCCGAGGCCAGGGAGAGGATGGCGGATGCAAAGATCTACGTGATGAGCTCAAACTTCCTGGAGGGCTGGGGCTCTGTCATATATGAAGCCTTAAATGCGGGCTGCGCCTGTGTGGTAAGCCACGCTCCGGGGGCGGCGCCCTGGCTGGTAAGACACGGGGAGACAGGGCTTTTGTATGAGAGCGGACGGCTTGAAAGCCTGGTAAGACAGCTGGAAAAGCTTCTTAAGGAGCCTTCTCTGGTAAAGAAATACGGTGAAAATGCGTACCGTTTAATGGACACCGAATGGAACGAGGTGACCGCCGCAAAAAATGTGATAAGGCTTTACGAGGATCTTTCCGCCGGGAGGGATTCCACCATAGAAAGCGGCCCGGGAAGCCCGGCCGAAATCCTTAAGAACAACTGGTACAGGGACAGGGAATGAGCGAAACAGGGGTTAAGAATAATAATAAACCGGACGGGAGCCGCAAGGTAATATACCTCATGGAATATCCCATAGATCTTCCCGGAGGAGGGCAGATGTCTACCCGCACACTCTGTGAGGGGATAATTGCCGGGGCGGAGGAAATACATGATCCTAAGCGCACGATCTGGGAGCCGGTTGTGATATGTCCGGCGCTTCTTACGCATAAGGCAGAGGACTATCCCTTCAGGATACTGGAATATAAAGCTTTGGAAAACAGGGAGGATGCCCTTATTCCAAGGCTTATAAACTTTGCGGGAAGGATCCGGCATTTTGCACGGCTTATCAGACAGGAAAAGCCCGACCTTATACATGTGTCCATGTCCGAGTCTCTCCTGACCTACGGCTTTTCAAGGCTTCTGCCCGGACTTTCAAAATACCCCTTCATATACACCGACAGAGGGCTCTGCTATGGCTACCGCAGGCACACAAAGCTGCTTATGAGGGCCATACTTAAAAAATCTGAGGGCATGATCTGCACTACGCAGTATAATAAGGACCTATGGGTTAAAGAGGAAATGATCCGGTCTGAAAAACGAC
>DNAD01000217.1:0-724 GCA_003484785.1 Lachnospiraceae bacterium | reverse complement strand
ATTACTGTCATACCGAATACCATAAGTGAGGTGTTCTCCAGGTATGAGGAGGGGAAAAGAGAGCTTATGAGAAAGCGCTTCGGACTCTCGAAAGAGGATTTCGTGGTCGGTTTTGCCGGACGGATCTCGGAGGAGAAGGACTGGGGCTTTGTACCGGTTCTGGTAAAGGCGCTTAAGGAAGCCGGAGTGAGCTTTAAGGTGGCCCTGGTGATATCGGTTTACGAAAAGCAGGATACAGCCATCGCCGCAGAGATAAGAAAGGGGATCACCGACAGCATCGGAGGGGATGCTCTTATATACATGCAGGATCTTTCCCAGGAGGAGATCTCGGATTACTACTATATGCTGGATGTCTTTGTTATGTCCTCCATGTTTGAGAGCTTCGGAAAGGCAGCGGTGGAGGCCATGAGCAGGAAATGCCCGGTTGTATCCACGAGCGTAGGGGGCCTTAAGGAGGTAGTGGGAAAGGAAGAAAACCTGTACACAAAGAATGATCTGTCCCGTTTTACGGACAGAATAAAGAGGCTTTCCGAGGATAAGGATGAGCTTGAGAGAGACAGGGAATTCTTCTATCAAAGATACCTTGATAATTATACGCTGAAGAAGCACATTCAGAAACATGTCGCGCTTTATGATGACATAGTTGAAGGAAATACATAAGGCTCGGGATCTGACCTGCGATCCTTCCACGCTGTTTCCGTCACGGATATAGCTTTATTTATTG
>DNAD01000321.1:564-2866 GCA_003484785.1 Lachnospiraceae bacterium | reverse complement strand
CCGGAACACTGATAACTTCTGAGTAAAAACACAAACAGGAAACCGGAGGCAAACTATTGAAGAAGCTTATCAAAAACGGACTGGTGGTTAATGACAGGGAATGTATTAAGGCCGACGTTCTCATCGAGGGAGAAGTCATAAAGGCCGTATCGCCCGAGATAACCGCAGAACAAGGCGTCGAGGTTATGGATGCTTCCGGAAAGCTCCTGCTTCCCGGGGCGGTGGATGTCCATACCCACATGGATCTGGACGCCGGGGCTCACCGCAGCTGTGACACCTTTTACACCGGAACCGTGGCTGCCGCCTTCGGAGGCACCACGACCATAGTTGACCATATGGCCTTCGGGCCGAAGGGCTGCCTTCCCCGGCATCAGGTAAGGGAATATCACCGGCTTGCAGACGGCGAGGCCTGCGTGGACTATAGCTTTCACGGGGTTTTGCAGGAAAGGGTCGATGAACAGGTTCTTTCCGAAATGAAGGAGCTCTCGGAAGAGGAAGGGATCACCAGCTTCAAGCTCTATCTTACCTACGACAATATGCTCAGTGACAGGGATGTTTTTGCGGTGCTTGAAAAAGCTAAAAAGGATGACATCCTCATAGCCGTACACTGTGAAAACGACGGTATCATAAGCTGTTTACGTGATAAATTCGGAAAAGAGAACAGGCTTTCGGCTGCCTGGCATCCCAAAAGCCGTCCCGCCATGGCCGAGGCCGAGGCGGTAAACCGCATGCTCTATATGGCTGCCTGTGCTGACGAGGCTCCCTTATATATCGTCCATCTTTCCTCCGAGGCAGGGCTTAATGAGGTGATCAGGGCCAGAGCCGGAGGACAGAAGCATTTCGGAGTCGAGACCTGTCCCCAGTATCTTCTGCTGGATGACAGTCTCTACGATGACCCTGTAGAAGGCCTCAAGGCCATAATGTCACCTCCCTTAAGAAAGGAGGCCGACCGGGAAGCTCTCTGGAAGGCCCTTAGTGAAGGTATCCTGGATGTCGTTGCCACAGACCACTGCCCCTTCACCTTTAAGGTACAGAAGCAGAGCGGTGCCGAAGACTTCCGCAAATGTCCGAACGGAGCCCCCGGGGTGCAGGAGCGTCTTCTTCTCCTCTTCAGCGAGGGCTGTAAAAAGGGCCGGCTTTCACTTCCCGCTCTTGCAGGATATCTCTGTGCAAATCCCGCAAGGATCTTCGGGCTCTATCCGAAAAAAGGGGTGATACAGCCCGGATCGGATGCCGATTTGGTGATCCTTGACCCTGAGGGACAGACTATCGTAAACAGTGAATATATCCGCGGCAATTCGGATTATAGCTGCTATGAAGGCTTTAAGCTTGCCGGAAGGATAGAGACTGTATTCCTGCGGGGCAGTGTGATAGTTGAGGATGGAAGGTTTTCCGGAAAAAAGGGCGGCGGAAGGTATCTTAAAAGAGGGATATCATCTCTGTGCAGATAACAATTCCTGACCACGAGGCGACAGATGAGTAAAAGAATCTCAACAGACAGAATCTTAAGAAACGAATTTTTATACCGTTCCTGGGACACCTACTCTCATATGCTGAGGGCAAAGGTGATCCTTAAGGAGAGAGTTGATCTGAGCCTTCTCACCAAAGCGGTACAGAAAGCAAAGGAAAGATACCCCTACTTCTGTAAAAAAGTACTCCGCAGGGGAGATGACTACGAGATCGTGTTCAATGAGGCTCCCGCCCCCGTATACGAGGGAAGTAAAGGGATCTGTCTCGGAAGCGATGAAGCAAACGGGCACTTCTTTTCTGTATGCTGTAAGGACAGAAGCATAAGGGTCGATCTGTACCACAGCATGGCGGATATGAAAGGGATGATGCCATTTCTCACGACCGTGATCTATCTGTATCTGAAGGAAAAATACGGCATTGCCCTTTCCTCTGAGGGTATCCGGGTGCCGGGAGAGGATATCCCTGCCGCGGAATATGCAGATCCCTTTGAAAAGCTTATCATCACCGAGGATATGCTCCCTCTCTCAAGGCTTAAGCCAGTAAAAAATTTCTTTCCGGATGCACGCTATGCAAAAGGGCCCGGCCGTATCAACTGCCATCTCAGGATATCGGAGAGCGATCTTATGCGGCTGGTAAAAAGCAATGACGCAAGCCCCTCGGTAGTGATCCCCTATTTTCTGAAGGAAACGATAAACCGGCTTTTCCCCGACAGAGGAGGGCTTCCCGTGGCATGCGGCATCTCCCACTCCTTAAGGGATGTCTGTGCCGGAGAAGAAAACAATCTGGATCAGGTTACCATGCTCAGCCTCAGATATGATGACAGGATGGACGC
>DNAD01000321.1:0-454 GCA_003484785.1 Lachnospiraceae bacterium | reverse complement strand
ATAAAAACAAAGGCTCTGTTTGCCAACAGGCTGGATTCCCTGAAAACAGCCGAGGAACGCAGAGCGCTTTACAAAAATTCACCACACCAGATTATTAACAATCCCGAGACCTTTGCCTCAAGCTATATCGGCAGAATAAACTGGGGAAGCACAGAGCCCTTTATAGAGGATATCTTTCTGTCCTGCAGTGCTCTTGTCTCCCCTCTGATGACCGTATGTGTCCCGGTTAACGGATATTTCGATATATGTTTTATTCAGAGAGATAATACGGACATATACGCAAAGACCTTTGTCAGCCTTCTTACTCAGCGCGATATCAAAGCAGAGATCGTGGAAACCGAGCCTGAAGAGATCGCTACGGTCACTTTTCCGGGGCCCTTATGACTCCGGGACGGATCCGGTTCGATGCCTCCGCGCCGGTCTGCCGGCCATTATATAAGTTTTTAATATGGTT
>DNAD01000103.1 GCA_003484785.1 Lachnospiraceae bacterium | reverse complement strand
GTGCTGACGCACCTTTTGACCCCGGCATCAGCTGCTGCCATCATTCAATCCACATATGATATGAATCTGTTTCCGCAGGTTTCGAAGTATTCCGTTGAGTCGTTCATACCCGCCTTATACGGTTTGCCCTTTTCAGGATCATATATTATCATATTTTTGCTGTCATAGCCAATTATCAATACTGCGTTTGTTTCTTCGGTAAAGGCAAGTACCGGGTGGCCGCAGCTTACGTAATAGAGGACTGACTGGGGGGATACGCCGGTCAGGTTGAGTACAAGCTTTTCGACAAGAGCGTTCTGAAGCACCTCCATGGCATTGCCGCTTTGGCTAAGCTTTGCGGGATCCTCATAAACCCCTTCGTACTTTAACATCGCGTCAAGACAGAGGATAAGGCTGTCCGTACCTTCCTCTCCCTCTTCTTCGCTTCCTCCTTCTTCCTCCCCTGTTTCGTCAAAGCCCTCCAGGCGCACGGAATCCTGCCGGTTCAAAGCCTCATAGATATAGGCGCATCTCTTATCCACTATATTTGCGGCGATCTCATCGGCACGCCTTACCGCTGAGGACTCTGTTGTATACACGCTGTCCACAAGTCCCTTATGGTAAATATAGAAGCGGTTAAAGCTGTCCTCCCCTGAAAGCTGGACTTCCACGTTCTCCTCGTTCATGGCCTCCTTCGGAGTCAGTACCCTTATCCCCTTACCCGAGCCCGGATTTTTAAGCACCGTCTGCCAGGTTGTCTCCATATCCTCGGTCACAACACTGGTATATACATTGATCTCGTTAACGGTCCTTTCATTGCTTAATATCTGCTCGCTGTCGGCCGGTATAAGTTCACCGTCCTCTCCCCTCACGCTCCTGTCAAGGTTTATGATATTATCATTGACCTCTATGCTCATGAAGTAATAGCCGTCCCGTCTGTGCTCCCTTAAAACATTTCCTCTGGGATCGACTATGCAGATCTCATACATGGGCGTGATCATGCTGCCGGAGCTGTCCATGGCTATCTCATTCCTCCTGACCTTCCCGTAGATCAGGTCCTCCCCGATAAAGCCCAGCGGAAGCAGCAGCTCAGCCCCTTCGGCCTCTATATCGATGGTGCGCTCGTCATCAAGGCTCATAAGCTTTATACTGTTATAGTCGTATACGTTTACGCCCGGCTGCCAGGCGATCATGTTCCCGTCCTTGTTAGCAAAAAACCTGTTCTCGTCCAGATCCCCGGCGATGACCCTTGCCTCTGCCGTATCCGTCCTCATACGGTATATGGTGCCGTCCAGATACAGGAACAGGGAATTACGGAAGTTTAAGTGTGACAATATCGACATATTGTAATCCAGTATCTCAAAGGACTTATCATAGGGTATGAAAAGCTGCTCCTCGATGGAATTAAAGACCGAATCGTAATAATATAAAAGTATTCCCTCTTCGCCTTCATGACGGCCGCGGTTCATATATCCGGACACAAGGAAGGTGATATTACCCTGCTCATCAATGCTCATGGGAACGATATCGTGATCGCCGTATTCCGTCCTTACGTCATCGTTCTCAAAGCTCCTGAAGGAAAAGACCCTGGTCAGATTTCCGTTTATGGTGTTGTAGCTGTAGAGTGTGTCCTGCTGCATAAAGCAGTAGACGCTTCCGTCCTCGTTTTCCAGATGCTTTACCGGATCATTCAGGATACCGTGGATGAGCTTGCCGTTTACCAGGATCCCCTCTTCATCTGTAATGAGCTGATCCATGGTGCGCTCATATTCCATCAGATACATTCTTTCCGCACCCTCTTTTATCCTGAAGAACTCGTTTACCCTGTAAAGCTCCCCACCTGTACTGACCTTGTATTCAAGCTTTATCGAAGCGTTATTGCTGTCGGCCTCAAGTATATAGAGCTCCTTTTCCCCTTCCGGCTTCGGCTCGAGCTCGCCCCAGGTAAGCTGGTCAAAACTGGAATGGATATTAACGTAGCCGAAGCTGGAATTGTCCCCCTCGGCGTTTGACTCCATGTATTTCTTAAGCTCCTCCGCCCTGTTCTTGTCTAAAGTCCTGTCGGAAAAGTCCCTTACAAAGGACAGCTTTCCCTTAAGCCCCATGTCCTCACTTTCAATAAACCGGATATAGTATTTCGCCATAACCCCGTTGTACAGGGTGAGCTTCATGATCAGCATGTACTCGACCCCGGGAGTTATCAGATCCTTAATGGCTATATCTGCGGTAATCATGTTATCCCCGCCCGAATATCCCGTCAGCACCTGATCCTCCACAAGCCTCCCCATATCCATGCTGCGCACCTCGTAGCCTATCTGCGAAATGGCTGTTCCGAAGGTATCGATCCTTATCGGCAGTATCCTTCCTTCGGAAAGAGGGCTTAAGGAACCTCTTACATAGTTTCCCGACATATCGCCGGTATAGCCTCTGTGGAGGTTTACATATTCGTTTTCTTCCATTACATAAATGACGGGAAGCACAGCCTGCCCCATTTCCACCGTCAGGTCACTGCTTCCTTTATTTATAAGGATGCTGGTGATGATCATCGACAGAAAAAAGCAGGCGGCAAAAACACCGATCATGATCAGCCTTTTTTTCATGTCTACCATTTTATTATTAAATCATGGAATATACAAGGATAATC
>DNAD01000291.1 GCA_003484785.1 Lachnospiraceae bacterium | reverse complement strand
CCGGGGGGGTCGCGGTAAGCAGGGGGCGAACTTGCTCGATTTATGGTTACTATTCACAGCCGAATCGCGCACTTGCTGCGCGATTACGGGCCACAACTTAAGGCTTGAGATGGGTTTTGCCCATCGCCGAAGGCGATTTTTAATGGCAAAACCCGTTACTATCACAGCCCAAAAGGCTGTGAATAGTAACAACGGCCGGGCACCTTTTTACGGCGATGATCCCGGACGCGCCCTGACATGGGGTTTATTCTGAACATATGATAATCATCAGGGATACCACGGATTTTTATCTGGAAAAGGATACCGTTGCAGCCATAGGCAAATTTGACGGGATCCACAGAGGACATGAAAAGATCCTTCGCAAAATGAGGGAGTATAAGGCAAAAGGGCTCAAACTCGCAATATTTACCTTTGCCGTTCATCCTTCCGGGCTTCTCGGAAACGAACAAAAGGTAATAACCACCAGAGAAGAGAAAAGACGGATATTTGAAAGCTTTGAAGTAGATTATCTGATAGAATTCCCGTTTTACGAACAGACGGCAGCCATCCCGGCAGCCACCTTCATCGAGGATATCCTGATCTCAAGGATGCGCGTAAAGGCTCTTGTCTGCGGACCGGATCTGAGATTCGGCCACAAAGGCACAGGGGACGTAAAGCTCCTTAAAAAATATGAGCAGGAGGGTTCCTTTTCCGTCTTCGTGGTGGAAAAGGAGCTTTATAAGGCAGAGGTGATAAGCTCCTCCAGGATCAGAAGAAAGATACTCTCCGGGAGTATGGAGGAGGCCAATGCCATGCTGGTGGTGCCCTTTATGTTCTACGGAGAGGTTGTCCACGGAAGAAAGCTCGGAAGAACCATCGGGATCCCCACGGTAAACCTCCTTCCCAAGGAGGAAAAGCTGATGCCCAAAAGCGGGGTATATTACTCCAGAGTAAGGCATCTGGACATAGAGTACCGTTCGGTTACCAATATAGGGATAAAGCCCACCGTTGTAAAGCAGAACGGGATAGAAAAGACGGTAAAGGGCGTGGAAACCTATATCTATAATTTTGATCAGGAGATCTACGGAGACGAGCTTCTGGTCTTCATTCATCATTTTGTCAGGCCGGAGATGAATTTCAAAAGCCTGAAGGAGCTTCAGACTGCGATGCAGAGGGATATCGACACAGGACTTACGTGGCACGCGCAACACTTATAGGATTACTCAAGGAGGTTGATGATGACAGCGTCAATTTTATTAACGCTAAGCGGAGGCCTGGGTCTTTTTCTTTTTGGTATGAACCTTATGAGCGCAGGCATAGAGAAGGCAGCCGGCGCCAAATTGAGAAGGATCCTGGAAATATTCACGACGAATAAATTTACCGGTTTACTGGTGGGCATAGTGTTTACCGGTATCATCCAGTCCTCAAGCGCCTGTACCGTAATGGTGGTCACCTTTGTAAATTCAGGCATAATGACTCTCTATCAGGCGGTGGGAGTTATCCTCGGAGCCAATATAGGTACGACGGTAACCTCACAGCTCGTGTCCTTCAACCTTTCACAGTATGCCCCGGCATTTGTCTTTTTCGGGGTGGTGATGCTCTATTTCATCAAAATGGATCTTATACAGAAGGCGGGAGAGATCCTTACAGGCTTCGGTGTCCTGTTTATGGGCCTTTCCATAATGTCGCAGTCAATGGCGAATATCAGGGAGATACCTGCCGTTCCCGCTTTCTTTTCAGAGCTTAAGAGCCCGATCCTGGCTGTTTTCATAGGGATCATCGTAACCTCGGTGGTACAGTCCTCCTCCGTTACGGTCAGTATCATACTTGTCATGGCCAATCAGGGCCTTCTGGAGCTTCCCATAAGCCTTTATATCATACTCGGCTGTAATATAGGAGCCTGTACCACCGCGATGCTTGCCTCCTTCTCGGGAACGAAGGACGCAAAAAGGTCGGCTCTTATACACCTGCTGTTCAATATAGCCGGAACGATCATCATGTTCATTATCCTGAGCCTTGCAATGACTCCGGTGGTGAGGATGTTAGAGTATATTTCCGGAGAGAACATCGGCCGTCAGGTAGCTAACGCGCATACCGTATTCAAGCTCTTTCAGGTGGCGGTACTGTTCCCCTTCACTGATTATATCGTTAAGCTTACCTATGTTATCGTCAGGGGAGAGGATAAGAAGGTCAGCTACAGGGATAACATGACTCTTAAATATATAGGCTCCAGGAACATCTTTTCGCCCGCCACCGCGGTGGTAGAGGCCACGAAGGAGCTTGAGAGGATGGGGCTTTTGGCAAGCGAGAATCTGAACAGGGCGATGAATGCGCTGATCACCCTTGATGAGGAAGACATCGAGACGGTGTATGAGACCGAGAAGAATATCAACTTCCTGAATCATGCCATCACAGATTACCTGGTAAAGATCTCACAGCTGAACCTGCCGGTGGACGACGCGAATTCCATCGGCGCTCTCTTCCATGTGGTAAATGATATCGAGAGGATAGGAGACCATGCGGAGAATGTTGCGGACGCGGCGGTGACCAGAAGAGAGAGGAACGTCGAATTCAGCAGGGAGGCCCAGATGGAACTGGGTGAAATGCTGGATATGGTGAATAAGATCATACAGTATTCCATAGAAATGTTCTCCTCAGGGACAGAAGAGCACTTAAAGGATGTGGAAGCCCTTGAGAATGATATAGACGAGAAGGAACGAGAGCTTCAGCAGGCTCATATAGACAGGCTTACCAGAAATGAATGTACGCCTGAGGCCGGAATGCTCTATTCGGATATCATATCCGGGCTCGAGAGAGTCGCGGATCATGCTACGAATATCGCATTTGCTACTGCTTTACAAAGCTGAGCAAACATGATATTATATGTAAGTTGTAGTTTTGGGGCATTACAGCGGAAGGCGGGGGGATAAAGCGCCTGAAAGGCCGATCACGGCCCCTGCTGTAAGATGTTTGTTGCGGTTTTCAGCCCAAAGGGCTTTGAACAGTAACAGTTGTTTACCGATGCCTGGGTCATGGAGTCTCCAACCCGGCCCCAGTATCGGCGGATTTCATATCAGGAGGAAAAAAATGATATCAAAGGAAAAAAAGACAGAGATCATGAAGAAGTATGCCCGTTCCGAGGGTGACACGGGATCGCCTGAGGTTCAGGTAGCCGTTCTTACGGAAAGAATAAGGGAGCTTACCGAGCACCTTAAGGCCAACCCCAAGGATCATCATTCCGCAAGAGGTATGTATCAGATGATCGGTAGAAGACGTGGTCTTCTCGATTACCTCAAGAGCAGGGATATTGAGAGATACCGTGAGATCGTAAAACAGTTAGGCTTAAGAAGATAAGAAGATCAGAAGAAGAGAAGATGGAGAAAGAAGAATGAATTATAAGAGCTATTCAATGGAGCTTGGGGGACGTACCCTCACGGTAGATATAGGCAGAGTGGCCAAGCAGGCAAACGGCGCTGCTCTTATGCATTATGGCGACACAACTGTGCTGTCTACTGCTACGGCTTCGGACAAGCCCAGGGACGGAATAGATTTCTTCCCCCTGAGCGTAGAATATGAAGAAAAGATGTACGCTGTAGGCAAGATCCCGGGAGGGTTCAATAAGAGAGAGGGGAAGGCTTCCGAGAACGCGATCCTCACCTCGAGGGTTATTGACAGGCCCATGCGCCCGTTATTCCCCAAGGATTACAGAAATGACTGTACCCTCAACAACCTGGTATTGTCCGTAGATCCCGGCTGTCGTCCGGAGCTTGTCGCGATGTTGGGCTCTGCCATAGCTGCCAGTATTTCGGATATCCCCTTTGACGGGCCCTGTGCCACTACACAGGTGGGAATGATAAACGGAGAGTTTATCATCAACCCCAATCAGGAGCAGTGGAAGAACGGAGATCTGAACCTGACCGTAGCCTCCACGGCAGAGAAGGTGATCATGATCGAGGCCGGGGCAAACGAGATCCCCGAAGCGAAGATGATAGAAGCCATTTATATGGCGCACGAGGTCAACCAGACTATCATAGAATTCATAAACAGGATAGTTGCCGAGGTCGGAAGGCCCAAGCATGAATACGTAAGCTGCGCAGTTCCCGCAGAAATGTTTGAGGAGATCAAAAAGATCGTTCCTCCCGAACAGATGGAGGTGGCCGTATTCACCGATGATAAGATGACCCGTGAGGGAAATATCGCAGAGATAACGAAGAAGCTTGAAGAGGCTTTTGCCGATAACGAGGAATGGCTGGCAATACTCGGAGAGGCTGTTTATCAGTACGAGAAGAAGACGGTCAGAAAGATGATCCTTAAGGATCACAAGCGTCCTGACGGCAGAGAGATCACCCAGATCAGACCGCTTTCGGCAGAGGTTGACATAATACCGAGAGTTCACGGTTCCTCCATGTTCACCAGAGGGCAGACCCAGATCTGCGATATCTGTACCCTTGCTCCTCTTTCCGAGATGCAGAGGGTTGACGGTCTTGATTCAAACGAGGTTTCCAAGAGATATATGCACCATTATAATTTCCCTTCCTATTCGGTAGGCGAGACAAAGCCCTCCAGAGGACCGGGAAGAAGAGAGATCGGCCATGGAGCCCTTGCGGAGAGAGCGCTTATTCCCGTGCTTCCTTCCGAGGAGGAGTTCCCCTATGCCATCAGATGCGTTTCCGAGACCTTTGAATCCAACGGATCCACTTCAATGGCATCGACCTGTGCTTCCTGCATGTCCCTTATGGCGGCCGGAGTTCCGATAAAGAAGATGGTTGCCGGTATATCCTGCGGCCTTGTGACAGGGGATACAGACGATGATTTCGTTCTGCTTACCGACATTCAGGGGCTTGAGGATTTCTTCGGAGATATGGATTTCAAGGT
>DNAD01000357.1:3743-3870 GCA_003484785.1 Lachnospiraceae bacterium | reverse complement strand
CTTCTCTCCCATCTCATTTCTTCTGGTCTCATTAACCTCGGCCCCGGTGATATCGGCAGCGGTGAGCACACCGTTCTTAAGGATCCCACCGAGGATCGCGCTGCCCATATTACCCAGCCCAATTATG
>DNAD01000357.1:0-3626 GCA_003484785.1 Lachnospiraceae bacterium | reverse complement strand
GTGTCGGATGATGATCTCCTTATCCTGCTCTGATACATTAGTATCGCTGCCGCCACCGCGGCGTTTAAGGACTCCGCCCTTCCCTCCATCGGGATCCTTACCAGCATATCCGCCAGCTGTGATACCTCCGCGCTTAAGCCTTTGCTTTCGTTACCTATTATAATTGCCGTCCTTTCGGCATAGACCGTCTCATCATAAAACACCTTTCCCTTAAGGTGCGCTGCGTACACGCAAAAACCCTTTTCCCTGCACCTTTTGACCGCATCCTTTATGTCTTTGCAGTACGAAACCTTCATCCTGTATATGGCTCCCATGGTGGAGCGTATCACCTTGGGGTTGTGCCGGTCTGCCGTATCAGAGTCCGCTATAACGGCATCATAGCCTGCTGCCTCCGCTGTCCTTAACATAGTACCGAGATTACCCGGGTCCTGAACCCCTTCAAGCAGAAGGAGCCGCTTAAGCTCTCCGAAGCTTCCCTCAAGAAGCTTTTCGAGAGGATGATCCGTACTCTTTATGGTACACATTATCCCCTGAGGAGTGGAGGTATCGGACATCCTTGCAAAAACCGCATCGCTGACCGTTTCATAACCGATGTCCTCAAGCTTTTTAAGGCAGTCCTCAGAAAAAGCCTGCCGCCCCTTATCAGAGCGCTTCTCAAGCCTTGCAAGACAGCTCTCTGAGACAAACACGGAATCTATCCTTTCTAAAGGAGCCTCCATAAACAGCTTCTCTCCCTCCACGACAAAGAGGCCCTGTTCTTTTCTTTCCCTGGAGCCTGCAAGCAGTTTTACAATATTTTTTATCCGCGGATTGGAGGTGCTGGTTATCATTTTTCCCTTTCCCGATGTCTTTTATATCGAAAGAGATCTGCTTACCCCGTATTCAAACTCGCTGATCTCTTTCTTCATTGCCAGGGCTTCGTCTATATCGAAATCCACCCATTCGCCGTTTTTCTGGCTCACTACCCTGTTTGTCTTGCCCGCACAGAGGAGATCCACCGCGTAGGCCCCCATCATCGAAGCATAGAACCTGTCCTTACAGGTGGGCGAGCCTCCGCGCTGCATGTAGCCTAAGATCGTCGCCCTTGTCTCTATTCCCGTGGCTGCCTCTATCCTTCTGGCCATGGAGGTTGAATGACCTATCCCTTCGGCATTTATTATCAGATGGAAGGTCTTGCCCTTCTTTCTGTTGTCGATGATGTGGTTTATTATCTCCTGCTCGTTAAACTCGTATTTTTCCGGAAGAAGTATATCCTCGGCCCCGTTTGACACTCCGCACCAAAGCGCTATATAGCCCGCTTTTCTGCCCATTACCTCCACTATCGAGCATCTCTCGTGAGAGGAGGAGGTATCCCTTATCTTATCAATGGCCTGCATGGCCGTATTAATGGCAGTATCGAAGCCTATGGTATAGTCGGTGCAGGTGATGTCCAGATCTATTGTTCCCGGAAGGCCCACGGTGTTGATCCCGTGCTTTGAAAGGGCATGGGCTCCCCTGTAGGAACCGTCGCCTCCTATCACTATAAGGCCGTCGATCCCGTGTTTTTTACAGTTCTTTGCTCCAAGCTCCTGCCCCTCGGGCGTCTTGAATTCCTCACAGCGTGCGGTTCTGAGTATTGTTCCGCCCTTCTGGATGATATCGGAAACATCCCGGGGATACATATCCCTGATCTCTTCGTTTAAGAGCCCCTGGTAACCCTTCAGGATCCCCTTAACCTTCTTTCCGTTTGCTATCGCGCGTCTTACCACCGCCCTGATAGCCGCGTTCATGCCCGGCGCATCTCCTCCGCTTGTCAAAACTCCGATCGTGTTAACTTCCTTTGCCATCTAAACTACCTCCACATTTTCTGTTCCGTATACGCTCCTTAATGCCTCTATCAGCTGTTCGTCAGCATTTACCCTCATACTCTGGGGCAGCATCTTTATCTTCTTCGTGCTCTCGTCATATATGATAACCCGGTCATCCCCGTCCGACAGCCTGATAATATTATAAAGCTCTCTCTCATGTTTCCTGTAGTCGCTTATGGTATGAAACCTCAGATACAGCTTCTTCGGCGCAGCCTCAAAGGAGATGATCCTTCTGCATATGACCTGGGCATCCCTGTCATCATTTACCGAGGCTCTTCCCTCAATAAAGACCTTGCTGTCTTCGGTAACAAGAGAGGAATTCTTCTCATAGTCATCCGGCCATATGATGACCTCAACCTCCCCGAGAGGATCCTCCAGAATGATCCTCGCCATGGTCTTTCCGTTTTTTGTATACATTATCCTTACCTCGTTGATAATGCCCCCGACGGTCACCGCCTCGTTATCCGAAACCTTAACCTTCTGTGTATCATCATCGAGCATAAAATCAGAGGTATATCTGGTAACATTCTTCTTCCAGAGATCCATATACGTATCCAGCGGATGGCCGCTTACATAAACCCCCAGATAGTATTTCTCAAACTGCAGAAGAACCTCCCTGTCATATTCGCCGATATCCGGAAGCTTAAGCGCTGCAGTGCTGTTAAACTCCTCATTTCCCAGATCAAAAAGAGAGATCTGGCCTGTCATCCTGTCCCTGTTTTTCTTCGACGCCTCATCCATTAGCTCCTGATAGACGTTCATATACTGCTTTCTTGTTCCCGCAAGGCAGTCAAGGGCTCCGGATTTGATCAGGGCCTCCACGGTCTTTTTATTGATATCGCTGCCGCTTATCCGTTCGATAAAATCCCTTATATCCTTAAAGCTTCCGCCTCTTTCCCGTTCCTGTACCACATGCTCTATGGCGGCCTTTCCCACGCCCTTTACCGAGGCAAGGCCGTAACGGATCTTTCCCGCGCTTACGGAAAAGCCCGCATAGGATTCGTTCACATCCGGAGGCATGACCTCTATCCCCATACTGCGGCAGGTATAGATATAGAAGGTAACCTTCTTGGGATTGTCCATCACCGACGTCATCAGCGCCGCCATGAATTCCACCGGATAGTAGTACTTAAGCCAGGCCGTCTGATATGCCACCGCGGCATAACAGGCTGCATGGGATTTGTTGAAGGCATATCTGGCAAAATCCATCATCTCATCATAGATCTTATTCGCCACAGTCTCGTCAATGCCGTTTGCCACACAGCCCGGAACACCCTCTGCTTTATTTCCGTATACGAAGTTCTGCCGTTCCTTTATCATCACGGCTTCCTTCTTCTTGGACATCGCCCTTCTTACCAGGTCACTCCTTCCCAGTGTATAGCCTCCCAGATCCCGCACTATCTGCATTACCTGCTCCTGGTATACTATACAGCCGTAGGTAGGCTTGAGTATCGGTTCAAGCTGGGGACAGTCGTAGCGTATCTCCTCGGAGGCCATCCCCGCGGCTGCCTTCTCCGCGGCATTCTTTCCCTTGATATATTTCGGTATGAAGTCCATGGGCCCGGGCCTGTAGAGTGATATACCCGCTATCACATCCTCCAGGCTGTGAGGCTTAAGCTCCTTCATAAACGACTTCATGCCCCCGCTCTCAAGCTGGAACACTCCCTCGGTATGTCCCGTTCCTATGGAATCAAAGACTGCGCCGTCCGCGTAGTCCATCTCCTCCATGTCCACTCCCGCAAGCCTTGCCGCGTTCTGGATGACGGTAAGGGTACGAAG
>DNAD01000153.1:9966-10902 GCA_003484785.1 Lachnospiraceae bacterium | reverse complement strand
CAGTTTTGCAGAATAACTTTAAATGTAAGTATCACCGGCTCATGAAGACCGCTTGTTTGTAACTCAGGGCATCGTTTTCAGGAGTGTCTGCCGAAAGGAGGTTTATCATTTACTTTGGAAATTAAATATACAGTTCTGCTTGTTTTCTGCCTGATCGCGGCGGTGATGGATCTTTATACCTGTAAGGTGAAAAATCCCCTGATCGCAGCAGGCATTGTGACCGGTTATCTTTTTTGCGCCCATACTCTGGGTATGAGGGGGCTTCTGGTATCTACCGCAGGCCTCCTCATCCCCCTCCTTTCTTTAATGGCCTTTTACAGGCACGGTTTCTTCGGGGCCGGGGATCTGAAGCTCTTTGCGATGATAGGATCCTTCATCGGCCCCGAGGATATCGTCTTTGTGATGACTGCCTCCCTCTTTGCGGGAGCGGTAATAGGAAGCGTAAAGCTGCTGCTGTCCGAAAAAGAGGACAGTCTTCACAGGATAAGATTCGCCCTGCCCACCTTTTTAGGCGTTGCAGCGGTGGTTTTCGGAGTGATATGAGATGAGCTTGTATTTAGGTGATGAGGACGAACGCTACGTCCTGAGACTTGCGGATTATATCGAAAAAAAGGAAGGCCTTGAGACGGTGGTCTTTACGAAGGCAGAGGAGTTTGCGGGAGTCCTTTATTCACAGATTCAAAACCGTTTCGGGGGAGAGGATATCTTTATCCTGGGCCGGGGCTTTTATGAAAAGCTTATGAATATGGGGATCGGGCCTTCGCCGGCGGGGGAAAGGATATACTGCCTCACCGCTGAACACAACAGAGACGGGGAACGGGCCGGAGATATAACCTTCCTGTATAAATATAAGTCGGCCGCGGATATCGTCGGAGAGATCTTCCACAGAGAGAGGATGGCAGCAGGAAGGGCCCGGCAGTTTGATCCCGGGATGAG
>DNAD01000153.1:2185-9864 GCA_003484785.1 Lachnospiraceae bacterium | reverse complement strand
CGGCCGGAGTTTTGCCGGTCAAAGCCCCGTCCGTCAGGGTACTGCCCCCGGGACAGCGGGGCCTCTCAGAGTGATCCCCGTAAGCCGGAAAAGCAGCATGCCCGTGACTGACCAAAAAGAGGAGAGGGGCCTGACCGACGAGATCGCAAGGCTTACAAAACAGGTAAGGCAGGAGCTTGAAATATTACCGGAAATAAATGACGAGACGGTTATTAAGCTCATAGACGAGATAATAGGAAGAACGGCCCCGGATCAGAGGCTTTCAGCGGAGGACAGGCAAAGACTTAAGATTGAGGTCTTTAATTCCATACGACGTTTTGACGTTCTGCAGAGCCTTATGGACGATGAATCGGTTACCGAGATCATGGTAAACGGTATGCACAACATTTTTATAGAGAAGGACGGAAGGCTGTATGACAGCAAACGGGCCTTTTCTTCAAAGGAAAGGCTTGAGGATATCATCCAGCAGATCGCGGCCGGGGCCAACAGGACGGTAAATACCGCCTCTCCGATACTGGACGCAAGGCTTCCCGATGGCGCCAGGGTCAGTGTGGTCCTTGAGCCTGTGGCTGTAAACGGTCCCATTCTTACCATAAGAAGATTTCCCAAAAACCCCATAAGTGATGCACAACTTGTGGAAACGGGATCGGCCACCATGGAGGTACTGGATTTTATGAGGCTTCTGGTGGAGGCTAAGTACAACATCATAATAAGCGGGGGGACCGGATCGGGAAAGACGACATTTTTGAACATACTTTCAGGCTATATCCCCCATACGGAAAGGATAATCACCATCGAGGACAGCGCCGAGCTGCAGCTTAGGGGGATCGAAAACCTCGTAAGCCTTGAGACCAGAAATGCCAATACGGACGGGGTAAAGCCCATAAGCATCAGAGACCTGATTAAGGCTTCTCTGCGTATGAGGCCGGACAGGATAGTGGTGGGAGAGGTCAGGGGAGAGGAGGCCATTGACATGCTGCAGGCCATGAACGTGGGAATGGACGGATCCCTCTCCACGATCCATGCAAACAGCGCAAAGGATGCCCTGTCGAGGCTTACGGCGATGATGCTTATGAATACCGATATACCTCTTACGGCTGTCCGCACTCAGATCTGCTCAGGTGTGGACATAATCGTACAGCTTGGGAGACTAAGGGATAAGAGCAGGAGGCTTCTTGAGGTCATAGAGGTTACCGGGTATAAGGATGATGAGATACAGACCCGTCCTCTGTTTGTATTCAGGGAGGAGGGAGAGCAGGATGGCAGGGTAACAGGAGAAATAATAAAGGAAAATGAGCTCTTAAACAGGGATAAGCTGCTAAGAGCCGGGTTATGCTTATGAATTACAACATATACAGGCTGAAGCTTTTGGAGGTGGTAAGGTATCTGACGGAATATACTGCTCTTGCGCTGTTCATCTCATACCTGTTCTACGATTCTTTGAAGATGGCCGTACTTTTGCTGCCCGGGCTTGCGTTCTATATCGACGGCAGGAGAAAAGACCTCCTTCTTGCGAGAAAGAAGGAGCTTGCAAAGCAGTTTAAGGACATGATACAGGCTGTGGCCACCGGGATGAACGCGGGCTATTCCGTAGAAAATTCCTTCAGGGAGGCATATGGAGACATGGTAAAGCTTAACGGAGAAGACAGTCTTATCTGCCGGGAGATGAAGGGGTTTTTGCGGGAAATGGAGGCCGGCTTATCCATAGAGAAGGTGCTGCTTGACTTTTCCCTGCGTTCGGGCGTCGAGGAGGTTAAGGACTTTGCGGAGATCTTTGCCATCGCCAAGAGGAGCGGCGGTAATTTTTCAGAGATGATAGGACGGACTGTAGGCATCATGCAGGAAAAGGACGAGACGGAAAGGGAGATCGAGGTAATGCTGAGCGGAAAGAGGTATGAACAGAAGATAATGGGAGTGATCCCGCTCTTTATAATACTGTATCTGAAGCTGGGCTCCGGAGGCTTTATCTATGCCCTGTATCACAATCCGGCGGGCACGGGGGTAATGAGCGCATGTCTTCTGGTGTACTTTGTCTCATGGCTGCTTGCCCGCAAAATAGCTTTTATCGAGGTATGAAATGGCGGCTTTATATCTGACAGCGGCGGCTGTATGTATCGGTATACTGATATATCTGAAATGCCGGCCCGAAAGGAGCAGGCTGATAAAAAAGGCCTGTTCGGAATCCGTAAAAAAGAACATAAAAAAGCTGGACCCGGGACCTGATTCGGGCAGGCGGGTGTTTGCCTTTGGCAGAAGGAAGATACAGACCCTGGTGCTTGTTATGCTTGCCGCAAGCCTTATGGCCTTTCTTATGTGCATAAAGGACAACAATAGCCATGAGCTTAAAAACGGAAGGCTCCTTTTCAGGGAGGGCTATGAGGGCAATGCAAGGAATGTGGAGCTTTGGGCCAGGAATACCCTTTCGGGAAAGAAACAAAGGATCTCAGTGCAGGTAAGGGAGAAAAGGTATTCCGATGAAATGCTGGGGCTTATGCTTAAGGAGCTGGAGGAAAAGCTCCCGGCCGTACTGCTTGGTGAGAACAGCTCGGTGGATCATGTAGATAAGAAGCTTAATTTTATAAGCAGGATAGACGGATACCCTTTCGAGCTGAATTACCGGACAGATATCCCCGCAGTGCTTTCCTTTTCGGGGGAAATAAACGAAGAGGGCCTTCGGCAGAGGGAAGGAGCCTCGGAGGGAGTAGTGGTAAAGGTCATAACCGAGCTAAGATATGATGACTTTCAGGGAGAGATCGATTTTTATGTAAGGGTTTATCCCAAAACCGTAAATGATGACGAGAGCTTTTTTGACTCTCTGAAAGCCACTATATCCCTGGCCTCGGAGACCAGCAGGGAAGCGGACTATATAGAGCTTCCCGTGGATCCCTCCGGGAGGGGAGAGGCCATTGTGGAATATGAAGAGCCCATACCTTATGACAGTCTTATGGTCTTTATCCTGGGGGCGGTCATTGCCTTCCTTCTGTATAAACGGGATGACGAGACCCTCAAAAAGGAGGCGGCGGATCGGGATAAGCAGATGCTTTCCGATTATCCGATGATAGTGAACAAGTTCGCTCTTTTCTACAGTGTGGGGATGACAACCAGGGGTATTTTTCTGAAGTTGTGCAGAGACTATGAAAAAAACAGGAAAGCCGGAGGAGGCAAAAAAGAGAGATATGCCTATGAGGAAATGCTCAGGACCAGAAAAAAGCTTGAAGAGGGTATAGGCGAGACAGATGCTTATGAGGACTATGCTTTAAGATGCGGACTGCAAAAGTACAGACAGCTGGTAAACCTCATGAAACAGGCGGTTTTAAAGGGGAAAAGCGATATTTCCGATGAGCTTTCGAGAGAGCTTGAGCAGGCTTTCATGGAAAGAAAAAATCACGCAAGACAGCTTTCGGAGGAAGCGGGCACAAAATTACTGGCACCCATGTTCTTAATGCTGCTTGTGGTAATAGTGATCATAATCGTTCCGGCCTTTATGAATTTTCAGGTGAGATAAAAATGTTGGGTATAAACCGGATCACAGATCCGCAGGGGAAAGGAGAAGAGGATATGACAAAACTGAGAGAAGGAATCAGGAAATTTTTAACCGAGGAGGATGCCATAGGTACGGTGGAGATGATCCTTATCCTCGTGGTCCTTATAGGGCTCGTGGTGATATTTAAGAATCAGCTTACTACCATAGTTACCGATATTTTCACGAGGATATCCACAAACGCCCAGACGCTATGAGAATGAAGAAAGCGGAGATCACGGTATTTCTGGCACTGCTTCTGTCGGTGATACTGTCACTCATCATGGCTCTGTATAAAAATGCCGGTATCGGCGCAATGGAGCTGAATGCCGGGCTTTCAATGGATGAAGCGTTAAATTCGTGTTTTTCCGAATACAGCAGGGAACTCTTCAGGCGCTATGACCTTCTGTTTATCGATACCTCCTACCGCGAGGGAGAGGGGGACATCTCAAGGCTTGAGGAACACCTTGGCGCGTATCTGTCGGAGAATATCGGGGAAAAGGGGGGAAGCGATCTTTTCGGTCTTTCTCTCGGCGAGGTGAAGATCGAAAGATATCTGCTCGGAAGTGATGAAGAAGGAGGTGTAATGATGGATCAGGCTGTAGCCTATATGAACAGATACGGGGAGATGAGGTACCGCCCCGGTATAGAGGAGGCAATGGGCGAGATAAGCTTTCAGAACGATTCGGGAGTCAGTTTTTTCAGGGAATGGGATGACTGTCTGGCGGAGGTCTTCGAGGGGGAAGACGTTTACCTTCTTCCCCGGAGGATACGTGAACAGAGCGCGGACAGCTTTCCCCTGCTGCTGCATGGCACGGCGGGAATACTGTACAGGCTCAACTATACCGACGTTCCTTCCAGAAGAAGGATCAATGCGGGATCCTGTCCCGCAAATCTTTATAACGCTGCGGAGGATCTTCCCGTTTTTTCGGAATATCTCATGCAGAAGCTTGGCTGTTATACGGAGACGGTGGGAGAGCAGGCACTGTCCTGCGAGCTGGAGTATCTGCTGTTTGGAGAGGACTCTGACAAAGAGAACCTTATAAGGGTGACGGACAGGCTGATGTCGGAGCGGGAGGAGATGAACTTAAGGCTTATCATGAACAGCCCGGATATGTATGGCGAGGCGGAGGAGCTTTCGGAAAGGCTTATACCGGAAAGTGAAGGCAGGGATCGCTCTGTTTGCGTAAAGGCTCTGATATATGCCTGGGCCTGGGCGGAATCCTTTATAGAGGTAAACCGTCTGCTGTGCGGGGGAAGGTGCGGCTTCAGGGCATCCCGGAGCGGTTTCATCCTTCCCCTGGAGGAGCTTGAAAGCTTTTCGGATTACCTTGGAAGCGGCGGAGGAAACGGCCTTACCTATAAGGAATATCTCGGGATAATGCTAAACGAAGGCAGCCTGAGGGACAGCAAGAGAAGATTCATGGATATAGTTGAGATGGATATGAAAAAGCTTGAGAACGGTAATTTTGTGATAGATGGTCTTGTTGGGTATATCGAGGCAAAGGGAAGGTTTCTAAGCAGACAGGGTTATGAGAGGATCATGCGAAGGACTTATGCTTATTGAGAGAAACAGGGAGTTAAGGTTGGGTATAAAAGAATTTCCGGACATGCAGGCGGGAGTCAGGTATGAAGCCTGAACACGGACCGAAAACTCCTGTTTTTCATACAGAGAGGGGAGCGCAGGGCAGTATTACCATAGAAGCGTCACTTGTCCTGCCCCTCTTTATATTTGCCATGCTCTTTATCATGGATCTGTTTACAATGCTCGGATTCTATATGAGCGTGGACAGGGCCATTGACATAGAGGCCAAAAGGCTGGCGAAGGTGGCTTTTGAGGGTGAAGCGGCGGACAGGGATATTATCTGTTCGGAGATCATAGCAATACTCAGGCAGAACAGCTCCTTTCCCATTGAAAACGGGCAGGAGGGGCTCGATCTGAGCGGAAGCATGCTCGATGACAGGGAAATCATAAGGCTGGAGGTCAGTTACCGATTTAAGCCTTCTTTTAACATATTCGGACTGGTATCCCCGCAGGTGACACAGAGGCGTCTGATGCATACCTGGATCGGATATGAAAGAGGCCTTTTCGCAACAGGGACGGGCGAGGGAGACGAGGAGGTCTATGTGGCGCAGAACGGAAGCGTTTATCACAGTACTCTTCTGTGTTCTCATATAAACCTTTCCATTTCACAGACTACGGGAGACATAGTGGAAGGATTGAGAAATACGGACGGAGGAAGATACCGGCCATGTGAACAGTGCCATGCCCATACAGGGGACGGGATCCTCTATATCACCGACAACGGTGACAGATACCATAACAGCCTTACCTGCAGCGGCCTGAGGCGGACGGTCAGCGCAATGAGTCTGTCCGAAGCACTGAGCAGAGGCCTGAGGCCCTGTATGCGGTGTGCGGGCAATACACACTGAAAAGATCCATCAAACGGGGTTTTCCGGGAGAATACTGATCGGACCGCGTTTTGGATGCCTTCATCAGATGAGGGCATCCAATATCCGGAGTGCCGCAGGAGCTTTACACAACAGAAGGGAGAAATGGGAGATAATGTATCAGCAAATTGCCGCATTTATCATGCTTGGGATCTGCACCTACACTGATATAAGAAACAGAGTGATCAACGTTTTGGTGGTGGCAGGCTTCGGGGCTCTTTCCCTGATAATGCATCTGGTCTTCAGGGATATGACGCCTTTGCGGTTCGCCGCAGCCCTCCTTCCCGGAGCGGTCCTGTTCTTTATCAGCAGGATAACGAAGGGAAAGCTGGGAGAAGGGGATGCCATTGTGATCATGGCTCTCGGGCTCATGACGGGAGGGACTGACGGAGTAAGGATCCTTACCGCGGGCCTTTTATTTGCCGCTGCGACAGGGGGGATCCTGATGCTTGCCGGGTACAGGAAATATTCAAATACCATGCCCCTGATACCATATATCTTCGGCGGATATGTCTACTGGCTTATACAGTAGGCTTCAGGGGTTTGATATAATGTTGTGCATGGAAAATAAAGATGAAAAACGGGAGAAAAAAGTGTTTGGCACAGAAGAAAAAGCCGGTGTGATAAATATATCCGATGCGGAAGCGATAAATGATATGAAAAAGGCATATGTGACAAAAAAGGAAGTTGATGTGAAAGAGGCTCTGACAAAGGAGGCATCCGTTACGATAGAGGCATCTCTTATCATGCCCCTTGTACTGGCTTCGGTCATTTTCGTGATCCTTTTATCCTTCTACAGCCATGACCGCTGCATAATGCTGAGGGCAGGCCTTGAAGCAGCCCTGAGGGCGGAGGAGGATGAGGCTGAGGCAGGAAGGGCCATGGACAGTGCACTTGGAGGCATAATATGGGTAAAGGATATCGAGAAGGACATCAGGGCGGATGAGGAAGAGATCACTGTGGAGGTAAAGGGCACGGCTGCGCTTTCCGAGGGCTTTGAGGGTCTTCTCATAAGTGGAGCATCGGTGGGATATTCAGTAAAGGCAAAGGGAGAGACAGGCCGTGGCTCTGAATATATCAGGGCAGTAAAAAAACGGGGTGGGGGCTATTGCTATTAGGAGAAAAGCTGCAGAATACAGAGGGGCGCTTTCTGATCTTTAATAAGCCGGCGGGGGATGGATCTGAGCATGAATATCTGATGCTTTCCGAAAACGAGATAAGGGGAATGGTCTCCTTCGGCATACAGAGCAGGAACGGAAAAGAAAGCTATGTATACAATATTTCCGGGATGCAGAGCCTTACCGAGCTATATTTACAAAGGGAGATAGTATACAGAGAGCTGCTTGTTATCTTTAAGGGCCTTTCAACCGTTTTTGAAAGCCTTTCGGAATATCTTCTGGAGGGCTCGGGGCTTTTGCTCGATCCGGAATATATCTTTGAGGATCTGAACAGGGAGCTCTTCTTTATATTTATTCCCGGAGCGGAAAATGAGCTGTCCGTTTCCATGAGAGAGCTTGCGCTCTTTCTGATAAAAAGGACAGATCACAGGGATGACGAGGCGGTAAGGGACGCCTATGACTTCTATAAAAGGGTATACGCGGGTGATTATTCGACGAAGCGCTATCTTAAACGGGAGACAGCAAAAGAAGCCCGGGGCGGAGAGCCGTCGTATGGGAGGGAGGCCCGGCAGCCCGTGAATCCTGCGGAG
>DNAD01000153.1:0-2098 GCA_003484785.1 Lachnospiraceae bacterium | reverse complement strand
AAGCAGAGGGGGAGGAGCCGGAAGAAAAAGGGAGGATTTCGGAGAAAACCGTATATGGGGTCTGCGCTGCAGGGCTCATATTTCTCGCTTCCTTCATATCGCTGGCAGCATTTTACAGCCCGGAGGGCATCGGAAGAATATTTTATAATAGCGAGGCTGTGGCGGTTTCCGGGATCATCGGTGCTATCCTTGTGCTGATACCTGTGCTGTACTCAAATAAGAAAGCCGGGTCGAAACCCGACAAGCCCGCCGGAGAAAGGAAGAAATCCCCCTCAGGCACGCGACCGGGTCTTTATTACCTTTCCGCGGACAGGGAAGGGGCGGAGAGAAGTATATTCATAAATGAGTTTCCCTTTACGATAGGGAAAGCTGCCGATTGCGGCGGTATTATAGATTCCCGGGCAGTGAGCAGGCATCATGCCCGTATAGATAAGAGGAAAGGAGGCTGTTACATCACGGATCTCGGCTCCACCAACGGAACGAGCCTCGGAGGAATAAAGCTTGAGCCCCATCGCCGCGAGCTGTTGAGCTGCGGAGACGAGATACTGTTTGCGGACAGGACATATTATTATTGGAAAACCTGTATCACACCTTATCCACCGCAAAATTGCGTTTACAAATCGGGTTGACTGTAATATAATCACTTTGTGTGGGTATTCGACGGGGGGATTCTATACTTTTAACAAGGGTGTAAAACAGTGGAGCAATATATAATAAAGGGCGGGAATCCGCTGGTTGGGGAAGTGGAGATCTGCGGTGCCAAGAACGCGGCACTGGGGATTCTGGCAGCTTCTCTGATGACGGACGAGCCGGTTCTTATCGAAAATCTTCCGGATGTAAGTGACACGAATGTTCTCATTCAGGCGATCGAGAGCATTGGTGCTCATGTCGAGTATAAAGACAGGCATACTGTCAGAATAAACGCCGGAACCATTAATTCCCTTATCGTAGAATCTTCGTATATAAAAAAGATACGTGCTTCTTATTATATGCTGGGAGCTCTTCTCGGAAAATACAGAAGCGCAGCCGTGGCTCTTCCCGGAGGCTGCAACATTGGTTCGCGTCCCATCGACCAGCATATCAAGGGCTTCAAGGCACTGGGGGCCGGGGTTAAGATATCCCACGGTCTTATTTCCGCAGAGGCGGAAAAGCTGCACGGAAGCCATATATATCTGGACGTTGTGACCGTTGGGGCAACCATTAATATCATGCTTGCGGCCTGCCTCGCAGAAGGGAAGACCATAATAGAGAATGCCGCAAAGGAGCCTCACGTAGTTGATGTGGCCAATTTCCTTAACAGCATGGGAGCCAATATAAAGGGCGCAGGAACCGACATCATAAGGATCAGCGGCGTAGAGAAGCTTCACGGGACGACCTACTCCATAATCCCCGATCAGATAGAGGCGGGAACCTTCATGTTTGCGGCCGCTATCACCAAAGGGGATATAATGATCCGAAACGTCATTCCCAAGCATCTCGAATCCATAAGCGCAAAGCTGATAGAAATGGGCTGTGAGATAGAGGAATTTGACGATCAGCTCAGGGTGGTGGCAGCAAAGAGGCTTAAGAAAACCCATGTAAAGACCCTTCCCTATCCCGGGTTTCCAACGGATATGCAGCCCCAGATCGTAGCGGCGCTGGCATCCGCCGAAGGGACCAGCGTAGTGACGGAGAGCATTTTTGAAAACCGCTTCAGATATGTGGATGAGCTGACCAAGATGGGAGCTCTTATCAAGGTAGAGGGTAACTCCGCCATAATAGAAGGCGTGAACAGACTGACCGGTGCAGTGATCCAGGCGCCTGACTTAAGGGCCGGGGCAGCTTTGGTGCTGGCGGCGCTGTCTGCAGAAGGCGAGTCCGTAGTGGATGATATTGTATACATTGAGAGAGGCTATGAGGATTTTCATATCAAGCTCAGAAATCTGGGCGCCTCGATCGAAAAGCTGGAAGGAGAGCGGGATCTGCGCAGAGAGAACTTAAAGGTTGTTTGATGGCACCCGCAGACCACCGGCTATAATGACAACGCAGCGGGCTTTGCATTTTGCGTTATGCAAGGCTCATTTTTATGCATATGCCGCCGGGAAACGCTTTATGGTAA
>DNAD01000133.1 GCA_003484785.1 Lachnospiraceae bacterium | reverse complement strand
CCCTCCTTCCATGTCTCCGGTTTCTCCGATCCCGTCAAGCACCACCGTAAGGATCTCCGGCTCATTCTCATTTTCAGGTTCCCTGATCTCACAGGCAATAAGCTCTTCCTGAAAGGAATCCCTCATCCTTGTTAAAAGCTCATGCCTTTCTTCCTTAATCTTTCCCAAATCCATAGTATCCTCCTTCTGCGCCGGTCTGTCTGATAAGCCGGGCGCTCAGGCGCAAAGTCCGGTTCGTGCCGGACTGCCGTTTCTCTCTATTTCCCGTTCATTCTTCTTGCGAGCAGCTCGGGACCCGGTATCCTTTTTGCTTCATCATAGGGAAGCCCGAAGCTCTTTACGATCTCGATATAAGCCTCCCTGTACTCCCCTTCAACTCTCTCTTCATCATCTCCGAAAAGTCCTTTGCAGATCTGATCGGCATACTCTTTGGTGATCTGATCGCAGGCCGAGATAAGATCCGCATATCCCGCAGAGGCGGCAAGCACTCTTCGCATCCTTTCCCTGAATTCCTCCGGATCATTGACAGTCTGTCCCCTTTTACCCATATCCTCAAGGACATCCTTAATAAAGCTGTCAAACTGGAAATACTCGTCAAACATACTTGTACGTATATCGGTGAGCTTCACGCCGCTCAGGATTCCTGTGAGGGAACTGATCAGCGATCCCGCACCGCTTAAGACAGTACCGGCCACCGGAACCGTAAGGCCGGCCACCGTCATGAAGGAGGCAACGGTCTGAACACCCCCGAAGGTCCTCTTTCTGCCACTCATCTTCCCCGAGAGCTTAATCATATTACGCTCATATCTGGCGTTTTTATATTCCCTCTCCGCTTTCGCCTTCTGCTCCTCTGCTTCCGGACCGGCATTCTTTTTGCTCTTATCCTCGACCTCTGACTGACTCTTCAGATGCTTAACGTATCTGTCATATATTTTATCATTTAAGATAGTCTTAGCCTTTTTTGAGTTCTTGCAGTCATAATGCCCTGATACGGTGGTATAAAGATCTGTCCCGGCCTTTAACGCTGCCACGGAGATCCCGACTGTTTTTGTAAGGGTCGAGGTAGTTGCCTCAAGCCCGTCTGCCAGCTCCTTCGCCGTATCCACCGTTGTCATTACGGTATTCATGTAAGTTCCGGCCGACTGAAGGATCCCGGCTACCGAAGCAGCTCTGTCAAAACCGTGCATATTATCCCAGTTTGTAACCAGATTATATACACCGTAGCAGGCCCCGAGAAGGCTTCCCAGAGAGGAGATCGTGGCAGCCGTTATGGTTGACCCGTAGGTGCCGGGATTCATATAGTTGTTTTCCTTTAGTTTCCAGTAGGTCGGATTATATTCTTTCCCCTTTGCTATATTCAATCCCTGCTTAACGGTGGCACCGTAGAAGATCCCTCCGTTTACGATCATGTGTACATTCTGGGACAGACCGGATCCAACCTTCGAATACGTATCCGTATTGTCTGCCAGGTCAACGCGGTTGGTATTCTTTACATTATAGTATTTATCGTTCTCCTTTAAGGACCTCTCTCCTGTGTCTTTTTTCTCTACCTCTCCAAGAGTTTCTCCGTACCGTATTGCCTCTCCCACAGCCTCATCCGACCGGATCAGCTCCTCAAGATCCTTAAGGAAAGCCTGCTGCTTTTCATTAAGGGAATCCCTGTCTTTCTTTGTTGCCTTCTTTCCGAGTTCTCCCACTCTGATCGCCTCGTCACGAAAGGCTTTCGTACTCTGTGAAGTCCTCGCAAGAGCATAAGTACGGTACTCTTCCTTTTTCTTCTTTAATTCCTCAAGTTCCTTTCCCTTTACCTCCTTCACGCCCCGGTCAAGCTTTGCAACGTCCTTTATAAGGCTCCTGTAGTCCCTGTTTACCTGCATGGACTCGGTCACCTTCCCCATATAGGTATACCCACCCATTATACGGGACATAACCTTGAACTTTGAAGCAAGCATCCTGTCCTTAAACCTTTCAAGGTCAGGAATATAGCTCTGGGAGGAAAAAACGTCAAAAACTCCCGGATTCTTCCTCTGTCTTGTCTCTATAAGATAGTAAATGAACAGTCTTTCTCTTTTTGTTTTGGAAAAAAGCTCCGACACGATCTCACCGTGGTGGTTCTTCACGTTTATTAAAGTTCCCACCGTGCCGCCGTTGTTATAGTTCCTTAAGAACCACCGGTCAATGGAATCAAGTGCCTTCAGCTGCTTATCGGACAGCTTTGCGTCGATCTCCTTTGAGTCAAACCTCTCTTCGGGTTTCTGCCTGCCTGTGATCGTATCAGCATGCTTTTTCGCAAGGGCAAGTACAGGATCGTCAATGCCGTTCTTTTCCTTTTCATATGTTTCAAATACCCGGTTCTGAACCCTGTAGGAGGCAGCATCCCTTATTACCTCTTCTATCTCCTTCGACCATTCCTTTGTCCTGTGGGTATCCTTATACATCTCGATATAACGCTCATAAGGCTCAAACAGCTTTGCCCTGTCCCTTATCTTAGACCTTTCAAGTCCCTCCTGAAGCGCGAAATGCTTTTTCCATTTTCCGTAAACACTGACGAGCTCTTTCATCTTATCTGCGGAAACGATACGATGATCCACTCCCTTTTCTTCGGGTTTTTTCTTTGTGACTATATTTTCATAGCCCTTACCGCCCATGGCAGCATCCATCTTATCATAAAAATCCCTGGTGAGCTGCCTTACCATGTCACAGGCCATGCGACGGTCCTTCCCCTTATCCGAATACTGGTGTCCTCTGTGTGTATCGTAAAAGGCTTTGGCCGTTTCCGAAAGCCTGGCCATAGCCTGCATGAGGTCCCTCGCATCGGGGCGAAATTCCTCATCAGCATGCGGCCGCAGCTTCTTCACAAGGATCTTTACATGCCTGACCGCGCTCCTGAACTGCCTGTAGGTAACCGAGTCTTCGTTGTCCATGACGCGTATCCTGCTCCAGATCTCGTCACTTACAACAGTTCCTTTCTTTCTGTCATAATACTCATCCTTTATCCCCCCGCAGAGATCCGTAAAGAGCTCGGTAACTTTACTGTCCCATCTGGTCCCGTCCTTATTCTCCGCCTGCTTTGCTTCTTCCTGCTTTATTTCTTCCTGTTTTACTTCCTCCTGTTTTACTTCCTCCTGCTTTACTTCTTCCTGCTTTTTCTCCTCTTTCTCCGCCTGTACGGGCTCTCCCTGCTTTATCTCTTCCTGCTTTATTTCCGCCTGTTTTGCTTCTTCCTGCTTTGCTTCTTCCTGCTTTGCTTCCGCTTTTTTTGCCTTTTCCTTCTGTGCCGGCTGTTCTGCCTGCGGATAAACGATCTCTTTTATTTTCTCATCCGTTCCGGCATAAAGCGCACTCTTAAGATATCCCGGCATAAACTTGTCAGCGCTGTAATAATTGGGATTGATCTTTATCTTTTCTGTAAGCTTCGCTATTTTCTTTGGCCTGTCGGGATCGGGAAGGCCGGCCTTTTCCTTCTCCATGTAGTAGGAAAGGTCAGCGATCATATCAAGATAATCCTTACGCCCACGGTCTATATAACCGCCCTTCTGCTTATACAGCCTGTTTATATATGCCTTTATACCGGAGCGCTTCGCGGTTATATATTTTTTGTTTTTCTTTTTATAGGCAGCCTTTTGCTCAGGAGTATCCTGAGGCATTGTATCAAGCTTTTTCTTCTCCTTTAAGGCCGCTTCCATCTCCTTTGGAGGTATGTATGACTCGGCCTCAAGTTCTTCTATTGTCTTAGGTCTTCCCACAAAAGGCTGCTCTTTTGACTTTTTCTCCTTTTTAACGGAATACTGCTTTTTATCCTGTTTAAAATCCTCCTCTGTGATCTGCTCGCCATGGCCCGCAAACCATGATTTGACCGAATCCCTTACCACCTCGTGCCGGCTTCCCTGTAAATGGGCGCCCTTAAGAAGGGATTTCGCCAGGGCGTCATATTCCTCAAGACTCTTTAACCTGATAAGGTTATTCTGGTCGTCGCAGATATATACCCCTTCGTTAAGCTCCCCTAAACCCGACGAGCGGAAAGCCTCTACCTTCCCGTCTTTTTCGGCAAGATAGGTGATACGCTTCGTACCGTTTTTCTGGCTTTTATCGGTCTGATTAAGGTTCACCCCGTGATCCGCCATTGTCAGGATGATGCGCTTTGCATTCTGAACATTCTGGGGCGTAAAGAGCGCCTTATGATCAGTATGCATGGAATAAACAACGGTGGTATTTGCCTCTTCCCCCAGAGACATATATCTGGGATCTTTTTTTGCGAGCTTTTCATCTGCCGGGTTATGGTCTACCTTTGCATTATTACCGTAATTTTCGATACCTCCGGCAACGGGATCGTACTGGATAATATCAAACTTTACCTTACTTAAAAGTCTTGGATGATTGTCGGCGATCCACCTTTTTATACGCATAGCTCCAAGGACCGATGCGACGCCGCCTCTGCTGTGGCCCTGCACCATGACGTGCAGAGATTTTTGATCCTTTATCGCGTTATTGTCAAGCCGCTCCAGTTCATCAAGCCTGGGAGCCAGCGAGGATTTCCCCAGCTCCAAAATATATTCCTCCAGATGATCCTCGGAATACTTGCCGATATCGACAGCGTTTGGCCCTCTGAGATAAAATCTTGTCTTTGTTGCGTCCCTGTCGTTTGTACCTTCCTTTTTCCTGAGATGTCCCAGTTTCTTTCCTTTTATCTCCTTATCAGCCCGCTCCCCGTATATATCCTCAATCTTCCTGTTCATCTCGGTACGGTTTGCGTTGATCTGCTCAATGCGTTTCTTCGTTTTTACCTTTGGAAGCCAGGTAAACGGCCTGAACCTGTTATACCAGCTGACCTTGATATCCTCTTCCCTGAATTCGTCGGTATTTTCCCAGGCTGTCATATCCTTATGTTCCATGCGCGGATACCGAAAGCCCGATCCGGCGATGTTAAACTCAACGACATCCTCTCCGTCCAAAGCGTATTTCGAGCCTGCGGCATGGTGAAGCGTTATATTCTCTTCCGCTTCTTCCCCTGCCTTTTTTATCTTCAGATCATCAAAGGCTTTATAACGCTCCCCTCCGAGTTTATCGACGATCGCGCTGCGTACGTGATTACGGAGATAGTTATGCCTTTTATCACTGAGCTGCCTTGCCTGTTCATAGTAATCCTGAGCACTAAGTCTGTGTACGGTATACCGGTTTTGATTTACCCTCTCTTCCTGCTTCCTTGTAACATATTCGGCAGACTTTTTATTTTGCTTCAATACTTCCGCGTTATCGCACATTTTACGGATCTCCTGTTATTTTCAGTAAAAAAAGCCTCTTCTGACCTGTATAGGATCCTCGTCGGGGAACAGATACTTTGCAAGATTCATGCTCCTTTCCGTTCCCAGCGTCAGATGAACATCCGTATCCTCCGGATAATTTTCAAAATAATAGGCCGCAAAATATTGCATCAGTTTTAAAAGCTCCTTGGCACCATCTGCGCTGAACCCCCTAAGCAGGACCATATGAAGGTCATTATCCGGAAGCCTCTCGACCAGTACGAGGGAGGATATCTCATCACCATGCATGATCGCGTAGCTCACATCTCCGGCATAGTCATCCCTGTTTTCGGAGATCAGGTCATAGAATCCGGTTTTTTCCATTCCCTTTGCTGACCGGACAGCCTCTTCAAAAGTTTCCTGCGGTATGTCAAGAATTGAAACCAGTCCTTTAGGCTTTTCGGGATGTGCAAGGATTCTTAATTCCTCCTCCGTATATTTGGAACTGCCCTGTCTCCTGCAATCGTCCTTTGAGATTATCATCTCCTGAGTATCGACCACCTCAAACTGAAACCCCCAGGATGTGAGGAACGCCTCTAAGAGGTCGAATTCGCTGTCAAAGGGCACGTCGCACAAAATTCCCTCGGCCTCGCTGTCCTCCAGAAGATCCGAAAGAGCCTCCATCATATCATTGGCAAACCCTTCCATCCTGTGCTCCTCTGCCACATAAAGCCAGCTGATCACTATCATGGTTGCCGTCTCCGTCCCGTTTATCACGCCATCATCGGCAGAAAACAGAAGGACGCCCACCGGGAGCATATCTTCCTCATCCTCCTTAAGGGCGCCAATACAGAACATCTCTCCGCTCTCAACCTCATCAATGTATTCCCGGGGTATCAGAGGAACGAATCTGTCAATAAGCGCTGCATCAACATTTTTCACCATGAGAAGTATTTCCTCCGTATCATGTATTTTTACTTTGGGAAACGCCGGTCAAAGCGTATGCAGGAACGGATCAGCGCATAAAAAGCACAGAGCAATCCGGCAGACCGGATCATTTCCTGTTCCTGCTGTTTATTATAAAATAATCATGATTCAATATCAATATGCTTAATTTGGAGAAAAATGCTATCAATTTTCGACTTATAGCAAACGACATTATTAACTTTACTTTGAAATACATTATTGCATGTGGTATACTCTTATTGGAGGTGCCACAATTATGAATAATAGAAAATATAACACAGACCCTGAACTGCTACTAAAACAAGGCAAAGCTATTATGTCGTCATCGGATGAATCCCGATTTTATTTTAGGGTCTTCGCCGTAAATATGGTTCTTTCCGGATTCCCTGCCTCCGAGATAGGTGCTATGGCCGGTGTAAGCAAGGTGGCAGTTACCGGGTGGGTGAAGACAGCCGATGAGCAAGGGTTTGATGCTCTAAGACCCAAGGGACACAAAGGAGCCATGCCGAAGCTCACGGATGAACAGTGCAAAGTGATTGACGCTGCTCTCCAGTCGGATCCCAAAGAATACGGCTACAAGAACTGGGACGGTCCCAGCCTTGCTGCATATATCGAAAGCAAGTTTGGTGTCACCTTGAGCGTCAGGCAGTGCCAACGCTTGTTCCATAAACTCGGCTATTCGCACATCCGTCCCCAACCGTATCCTTCAAAAGGCTATGAAGATACAGACGAGCGAAATGAGTTTAAAAAAAACGAGACGAACTAAAAGCCGACGATACTGCTGTTTTGGTATACCAGGATGAAGTACATTTTCAGATACAAACAACCGTTACCTGCGGATGGTTTAAAAAAGGGAGCGCACCTACGGTGAAATCATTTCCCGGGAGGTTCAAGGCATCCTACAGTGGGTTTGTTATACCTGAGACAGGAGAACTGTTCGTTGCCACTCCTGAAACCTTTAACTATGAAACCACCATATCCTCCATCCGGAAGTTTTTAACAGCCAAGCCGCTGCCGGAAGGCAAGCATTATGTGCTTATTATGGATAACGCTCCATGGCATAAGAAAACCCTGCGGCTTGTCGATACTGAGAAGCAGACAGACTACGCCGATATATCCAGCAAGGTGTCTTTTTTGATGCTTCCCCCATACTCACCGGATCTGAACCCTATAGAACAAGTGTGGCGAATAACCCGGAAAGAGAACACCCACAATACTTTCTTCCCAACTTTGTCAGCGCTTAAGGAAACTGTTGATAATGCATTTAAAGAATGGGAAACACCAAACAATCAGCTGAAGTCATTATGCAGCTTTAAGTAAACTTATTAATG
>DNAD01000227.1 GCA_003484785.1 Lachnospiraceae bacterium | reverse complement strand
TCCTTCAGAAGCTGCTGGGTCTTCCGAAGGAAGGTGGGATCATCGTCTATTATAAGGATAGCCTTTCTGCGTCTTTCGGTACATGATTTTTCGTAGATCCCTTCCATGGCAAGACCGACTTCCTTAATATTGACCGGACGGATATAGAGCGCTGCCAGCTCCTCATTTGTCAGTACCTTTGTTATCTCCGCAGAATCATCGTGGTTGCAGATCACACAGATATAGAGCTTTTTATCGTAGGAGACCTCCTTAAGATATATGAGCAGCTCCTGAACCTCGGCATAGTTACTGATGATTATCACATAAAGACGTACCGCGGGATCGGCCCTGGAAACCTCCATGTACGAGGGGCCGCATTCCAAAACCGTAAAATCACGCCAGGCCAGATCATTTATAACGCTTCTTACCAGAAATTCATTACTGTTTCCTATCACAAGGATCTTTTTTTCAGTGTTAGCCATTCTCTTCACCGTTCTCGTCAAACAAGGACATCATTGCGACCCAGTCCATGGCCTCATACGCCCTTTTAAGCTCATTGAACCTGTCCTGTTCCTTTCCGGGGAAAGTATAATGATCCAGAGCCCTTATCATGCTTCCGACCGCTTCACTGTTAAAGTCCTCAATATAACCCCTGAGGTGGGAATAAAGCCCGGCCAGTGCCTCAGCCTCTATCTCCCCTTCCTTTTCCGCCTTCTCCTGCTTTAAAAGAGGAGAAAGCGACTCCCTGAGTTCTCCGAACAGAGACATCATGGGCCCCATATGCTGTACTATGTAGTCCATGTTTCCGTCATCTCCCGCTTCCTCCAGGGCCGCTGCCAGAGCCGAAAGCCTTTCAGCTCCTATGAGCCTTGCAGAGCTTTTAAGGGCATGAACCTTTGTGACAAAGGTGTCCAGCCTGCCCTCCGAAAGCGACATGCTGATGGCCTGCATGGTTTCCGCAGCGTGGCTTTCAAACCGGGTTACTGTATCCATGTATATCTCTGCGTTTCCGCAGAGCTCAAGGCCGAGATCAATATTAAGCTCCCTGTTTTTCTTCAGCCAGTCAGGGATATCCGCGCTGTACATGCCGGCGGAGGCATCCTCTTCGGTCAGCTCAACCTTATCTATGGGCAGATATTTAAGCAGCATTGATTCCAGATCCACCGGCCTTACGGGCTTGGGCAGATAATCATCAAAGCCGCATTCCATGTAATGTTCTTTAGCTCCGGCCACCACATTGGCGGTAAGGGCTATTATCGTACAGGACGGCTCGCACAGTCCCATACTCCTGATATGCGTGAGAGTCTCCTCTCCGTCCATGTCAGGCATTCTTGCATCCAATAATATTATATCATACCGATTATCCTTAAGAATTTCAAGACATTCCTTTCCCGAAAGCACGGTATCGACATAAATTCCGGTCTTTTTAAGCAGGTTTTTGACGACCTGCAGGTTGATGGCCGTGTCATCCACCACCAGTACCCTGGCCTCCGGAGCCGTAAATGAAGCTTCCGTGATCTTCTTATCCTCAAGCATGGTTTTGATCCTCTCATCAAGATTTCCGATCGGCTCAGTCCCGATATAGCTCTGGGGTATCCTTACCGTAAAAACAGATCCTGCCCCGTACACGCTCTTTAAGCTGATGGTGCCTCCCATCATATCCAACAGCGTCTTTGTTATTGAAAGTCCCAGTCCGGTTCCCTCGATGGTATTATTGTTCTTCATATCCACCCGCTGGAACTTGTCGAAGATCAGCTTCTGTTTATCGGTCTCTATGCCTTTTCCGGTATCCTCTACCACGGCCGTCAGTATCATCCGCTTTTCTCCGGCCGGTTCATACCCTACCCTGAACTTCACGCTTCCCCGTTCAGTGTACTTGACCGCATTGGTCAAAAGATTTGTGATACACTGCTGGACCCTCAGCTTGTCGCCGTAGAGCCTTTCCGGAGTATCCGGATCCACTGTCATGTCAAAGCTCAGTCCCTTCTGCTCGGCCCTCATGTATATCATAAGGTACATATCGTTCAGCATGCCGCTGAGCTCGTACTCCGCTTCTATAAGCTCTACCTTTCCCTCTTCGATCTTGGAAAAGTCCAGGATATCATTTATCAGAAGCAGCAGATTTGACGCCGCCGTATCCACATTTCTGGAGTAATCCCTGATCACATCCTCGTGGGTATCCCGGAATATCATTTCATTCATTCCGAGGATGGCATTTATAGGCGTTCTGATCTCATGGGACATGTTTGCAAGAAAACCGGTCTTTGCCTGATTGGCCTGCTCGGCACGTTTCCTGGCGTCCTCGGCTTCCTGCGCCAGCTCTGATTCTCTGTCAAGCTTCAGTATAGAAAATGCCATGCCCGTGGCAACTAAAACGATCGCAAAAATAGCGGCCACGAATACTCCCTTGATGTTCTTCACATCCTCAAGAGCCGCCTCGTAGGGAATAAAGCCTTTAAATGTATATCTTCCGTCATGTGACAATGCGGTAAACAGAAAATAGCGGCCGCCGTCCACGCGGAAGTACTTTGCATCGGCCTCACCCTTGTCAATACCTTCCGTCATGGATCTGAGCTTTTCGTTCATCTCATCGGAGACCTTGCCCCGGTAATAGTCCTTGTCTGAGATGATCACGCTCCCTATACTGTTATCGATCCCTATATAGGTTACTTCACTGTACTGCTTTTCCAGAAACTTTCCCAGATCCTCCATCCCCTGCGGATCCGATCGGGAACCTCCGAGGCCGAAGATACCGAGCTCCGCGTAAGATCTTATTTCTTTCTCGACTGTATTGAGCATCTCATTCTGCAGCCTTACCCTGGAAAAGACACCCGTTATCGCCGCAAAGATATATAACCCGGTAATAAGGCCAAGAGCTTTTCTTCTATGAAATTGCCTGATCGACCCTTCCCTTTTCTTCATTGCCGGTCCTCATTTCGGAGCGGATCACTTTTCACAAAAGCTGCGCTTATCCGGGTATAAAATGCTCTGTATATCCTTGAAGCAGTAAATGACAGTATAAAATTGAGCGGCACAAAAGCAAAAAACAGCCAGAAAAACTTATGCGCATCCGCCCCGCCCGTATACCTGAAGGCTATTGAATATATCACCGCGTCAAAACAGCCCGTAAACATATAAATCTCAAAGGAGACCTCCGAAATCTTACAGAGCCCCTTCTTTACTGTTTCCGCCCTGATATCCAGATCATAAAGCAGAAGGAAGAAGGCTGTGGCGCATATGGCAACCGTGACTGTCGAATAGCCGCTGTCCACGGGCCCGAGGATATTCCAGTTGAAAAACTCCCCCTTAGCCCCGAAGAAGGACACCGTAGCGTTGATAAAAGTCATAGCCAGAACGATCAATACAAGAAGGCGCTTATCCGGCGCGGGCTTATATTCCCTTATATAGACCCCGATATAATAGTACATGATCGGATACAGTATCTGCCAGTAGGAGGGCACGATATAGGGCACCACCGGATACAGTGAGCAAATGAACACCAGAGAGCCCAACAGTATGTGCTTTTCCCTTTTCGACTTAAGCCCTTGCCAGAGGATGTTAAGAAACGGTATCAGGAGGATCATGCAGACATACATTCCCACATACCAGGCGAAGGTGTAGTTTGCTATGCTTTTTACAAAATCCGGGAAGAAATATATCCTGCCGTAAAAATGGTTTGAGACAAATATCTTTATCACCGAGATCACGACATACGCCGTAAGTATGGGTACAAGGCTCTTGTAATGCTCCTTTCCGATCTTCTTATTGAGCTTAAAATAGCCCGTAAGGATCATGTAAAGCGGCACGCAGATCAGAAAAAACCATCTCGCCACCGTCATTATATACATTTTTGTGCCCTGCATGGGCGTATAGTAATAGCCGCAGTTTAGATAAAAATGAACCGCGACCACAAAAAATGCCGCCAGGCTCCTTACCAGATCAGGACCTGCAAGCCTCTCCCTGTTGTCTGCCATCAGATCATCCCGTTTCCGGCCGTACCGTTCTCAATACCTGTTTATTTAAGCCCCAGAGCCCTCATCTGGGCATCCATAAGCGCTGCCTGCTGTTTCTGGTATTCCGCCAGCATTGCCTGCTGCTGCGCCATCAGGGCCTGAGCCGCGGCCTGTTGCTGCTGCCAGGCAAAGAGCGCCATTACCTGCTGCTGCTGATCCCGGATAAACCGGTCCACCTCGTCCGTCTTATATTGTGAAATGCTTCCAAGGGTAGGATTGAGCGAACCGTTGAGCATCTGCAGACTTATGAGCTGTTCGTTAAGCGACTGCTCCACCGAAGCCATGGTAGGATCGTAAAGCCCCGGAGCGCTGTACATTCCCACAAGGGCAGTCATGGCATTGAGCTGGTTCTGAACCTTCTGGTATTGTGCTATCGATACCTCGTTAGCCGCTTTTGCGGGCACTGTCATGAATAATATCATACAGGCGGCAAAAGCAAAGCAGCATATGAGCTTTTTCATCATCGATCCTTTCCGGTCGTTATGACCATGATATTGTACTTTCAATCCCACAGATCGCCGCCTTGTCACAGGAAAAGCGCACGATCCGATAATTGTACGGACAAAATCGTATAAAGTCACTTATATATTTTACCACATATTCTCTGTGTCTACAATCACTATCGGGAGGTGTTACTATTCACAGCCTTTTGGGCTGTGAATAGTAACCCTTTAGCGGCAAATGATCAACTTTATGTTTTCTTTTCACGGAAAAAAATATATAATTATAGTAAACACACAAAA
>DNAD01000076.1 GCA_003484785.1 Lachnospiraceae bacterium | reverse complement strand
TCACCCGCGACGTGTCGGGCGAGGGCGTGCAGCAGGCGCTTCTCAAGATCCTCGAGGGAACCGAGGCGAGCGTTCCTCCCCAGGGTGGCCGCAAGCATCCCCAGCAGGAGCTCATCCATATCGACACCACCAATATCCTGTTCATCTGCGGCGGTGCGTTTGACGGGCTGGATAAGATCGTTGAGACAAGGCTGGATAAAAAGTCCATCGGTTTCAATGCCGAGATCAAAACGAAGAATGAGCATGAAATGAATGAGCTTTTGAAGGAGGTTCAGCCGGAGGATCTGGTAAAATTCGGGCTTATCCCCGAATTTGTCGGAAGAGTTCCCATCAACGTTTCTCTTGAAGGGCTTGATGAGGACGCTCTGGTCAGGATACTGACAGAGCCTAAGAATGCCATTATCAAGCAGTATAAGGTGCTTTTTGAGCTGGATGGCGTGAAGCTGAGCTTTGAGGAGGATGCGATAAGAGAGATAGCAAGGCTTGCGTATAAGAGAAAGACAGGCGCAAGAGGCCTGCGCTCCATTCTTGAAGGCATAATGACCGATGTGATGTTTGAGATACCTTCGGATGAATCTATAGTATCCGTGGTCATTAACAGGGCATCGGTAGATAAAACCTCTTCTCCCCTTATTACCAGACGGGGAGATCTTAAAAAAGCCGAGTAGCCTGATGAACAGTATCTGATGTACATTAAAACAGATCAATGCTTTTAACGCCGCCGTGAAAATGGCGGCGTTCGTATAAGGACAGATGAAGATCAGAGAGGTAAGTCTGGAGACGGTCTGCGGGGTGACAAGCAGGCTTCCGGATAATAAGCTTCCGGAGATAGCCTTTGCCGGAAAGAGCAATGTGGGGAAGTCATCCCTGATAAATGCTCTGATGAACAGAAAGGCGCTTGCAAGAACCTCTTCACAACCGGGAAAGACCCAGACGATCAATTATTACAATATAAACAATGAGCTTTATTTCGTTGACCTGCCCGGTTACGGTTATGCGAAGGTTCCGGAGAGCGAAAAGGAGAAATGGGGAAGGATGGTTGAGCGGTACTTAAGCTCATCCAAACAGCTGAAGGCGATCTTTCTTCTTATAGATATCCGGCATGAACCTTCGGCTAATGATAAGCTGATGTATGACTATATCCGAAACAGCGGATATGAACCGCTTATTATTGCGACCAAGGCGGACAAAATAAAGCGAAGCCTCCTCAGCCGGCATATCAGTCAGGTAAGAAAAGGTCTGGGCGCTTTGACCGATTCGGTCATTATTCCTTTTTCGGCGCCTTCAAAGACCGGGAGAGATGATATCTATGAAAAAATCGACGAAATACTTGAGAATATCAATTAATATTGCCCTGATAGTACTTTCCATCGTATTTTTTTTATGGATACTGCCTAAGGTGCTGATATACTTTATGCCCTTTGTGATAGCCGCTATAATAGCGTTTATCGCAAATCCTTTTGTCAGGTTCCTGGAAAAAAAGGTAAAGATCACCAGGAAGGCGGGAACGGTGATGCTTATAGTGCTTGTTATCGCGCTGGTGGTCACGGCCCTGTATTTCATCCTGTATAATCTCTTCGCGCAGATGATGGATCTCATACATACAGCGCCTCAGATCTGGGAGTCAACGAGCGGATCGATAAGAGAGCTTATTTCCCGTATCAGGGTATATTTAAGCAGATTTCCGCTTCCGGTCAGGGAATGGTCGGATACCTTCTTTGACAACATATCCGTATATGTTTCCGATTGGCTCAGCGCGGCCGCTGTTCCCACCGGAATAACCGAACGAGTCAACAGCGGAAATATCGGATACATGATAGTAAGCGTTATCATGGGTATACTTGCTTCCTATTTCTTTCTTGCGGACAGGGATAAGATACTTGGATTTCTGGAGAAACATCTCCCGGCAAATATCATGTCCAGGTGGGAACTGGTGATGGTTTCCATAAAGGAAGCCGTGGGAGGGTATTTTACGGCGCAGTTCAAGATCATGGGGATCATTTATGTGGAGGTATTTGCGGGGCTTATGATCCTTGGAGTCAAATACTCCTTTCTGATAGCTTTTCTGATAGCGCTGCTTGATTTCCTTCCGTTTTTCGGAACGGGCACGGTGATGATACCCTGGGCGGTTGTTATGATAATTCAGCAGAATTACAAAATGGCCATCGGGCTGTTGATCGTATGGGCCATCGGGCAGGCCATAAGACAGCTAATACAGCCGAAGCTGGTGGGAGATTCGATAGGGCTTGCTCCGATACCCACGCTTTTCCTTCTGTATATAGGCTTCAGGGTAGGAGGTCCACTGGGGCTGATCATAGCCGTTCCCATCGGAATGGTGATCATCAATCTGTATAAGGCCGGTGTATTCAGTAATTTCAAATACAGTATGGTCCTGCTGTTTCGCAGCATAGAGAACATGAGAAAATTTACTCCCGAGGAGCTTAAGCTTGAAGGGCTGGAACCTGAAAATGAAGAGAAGCAGTAACTGTGAAGGTACTGAATGCTTCCTTACGATGATGTTGGGGGCAAAA
>DNAD01000026.1 GCA_003484785.1 Lachnospiraceae bacterium | reverse complement strand
GGCCCGCGGCCGCATCCCCTTTTGACCTGTTTGCTTTAGCGTTTTTATTTTCAACAGAGGGATAAGTATGAAAATAGGTTTTTTAGGGGCAGGGAACATCGCCACTACCATGGCGACGACCCTCCAGTCAGTGAAGGGGGCGGAGTGCTATGCCGTTGCCTCGAGGGATAAGAACAAGGCGCAGGAGTTCGCGGACAAGTTCGGCTTTGAAAAGGCCTACGGCTCCTATGCGGACATGCTGTCGGATCCTCAGGTAAAGCTTGTCTATATCTCCACACCCCATTCCCATCATTATGAACATATAAAGATGTGCCTCGAGCACGATAAGCACGTGATATGTGAAAAAGCATTTACGGTTAACGCCGCCCAGGCCTCGGAGGTTTTCGGGATAGCCGAGAACAGGGGGCTTTTTATTACTGAGGCTATCTGGACAAGATATATGCCTATGCGCGGCACCATTAACAAGGTGATAAGAAGCGGCATCATCGGAAAGCCCACGATGTTGAGCGCAAATCTCGGTTATCCCCTTGAACATGTGGACAGGCTGGTTAAGCCCGAGCTTGCGGGAGGAGCATTGCTGGATCTGGGGGTCTATGTGCTCAATTTTGCCTCGATGGTTTTCGGTGATGATATCACCGGGATCGTGGCGGACTGTACCAAATACGAATCGGGAGTGGACGCCCAGGAGACTATTATACTGACCTATTCCGACGGGAAGATGGCCTCGCTCTTTTCCACGATGCTGGCCCAGACCGACAGGAGAGGCTTTATCTACGGAACTAACGGATATATTGAGATAGAGAATATAAATAATTACGAATCCATCCGTGTATACAATCTGGAACGAAAGGTGGTGGCTGAATATGCCGCTCCCGTTCAGATAACCGGCTATGAATATGAGATGACCGCCGCCATGCAGGCGATAAGGGACGGAGCGCTGGAATGCAGGGAGATGCCTCATTACCAGAGCATCAGGATGATGCAGCTGATGGACAGCCTGCGGGATGCCTGGGGGATAAAGTATCCCTTCGAAAAGGAGTCTGAGGGCAGGACGGTTACGGAGTCCGATGACCGTAAAGGGACAAAGGGCGAGGGTAGTGCGAGGATGATCACCGAGCAGCATATCCAGGAGGGTATCTCCAAGAAGGTCAGCGTTGCGCCTGATGTTGAGACAGAGACTATCATGCCAGATGAGGACGAGATCCGCAGCATGATACATGTTATCAATACCCCTCCCATTGACAGGAGAGGTGAGGCTAAGAAGCAGAAGGAGCCGTCCGGCACACCGGAGAGCAGCGTAAAGATAATCAGCAGACAGGCGCCTAAGATAAAATCAAGAGCCTCCGGGCTCAGGGCGGGCTCGCTCGATGAGATGAGGGAGAAGCTTGAGAACGAGAGGAAGGACATCGGAGGGAGCGAACTTTCCGATGATAAGGGAGGTTTTATAGGCGATCTGGTGCTTGAGGGAGCCGGAAAGCCGGCAGGAGAGCACAGCTCCGATATTGTTGCCCCTGTGGTGAAGCCCCAGGAGGGAAGGAACCCGAGGGGAGAGAAGAAAAAGCCCGTGGTAAGGATAGTGGATGAGGCTGTCAGCGATTATGTGGACATAGCGCCATCGGGACAGGTCACCATAAACGCGGTGCCGAGGGCAGAGATCAGAGTGAATGAAGATCTGGTAAGGAGGCTGTCCCCGTTAAGCACTCCGCTGGAGGATGAAGGGATAGTCAGTGAGGTGATCCATTCCGGCACAGGGGAGGCCGGGCCTGCAAAAAAGGCATCGCCGGGAGAACAGCAGTACGCCGCGGATCCGGATAAGAGAGAGGGAGACTCTGTAAAAGAGGAGCCCAGGAAGAAAAATGTTTTAGGAAGATTGTTTACTTCTGTTTTCCGAAACGATACCTCCGATTACAATGATGACTACATTGACGAGTAAGCCGGGCAGGGGGAGGCGCATCGCGCTGGTCTGCCTGGTGACATTCCTGGTACTTTTCCTGGCGGATATTATTGTTGCCAATGTTCTCGTAAGCTTTGCCCTTAAACGGCCCAGGAAGGTTCACTCCGATGTTATGCCCGAGCCGGTGACCGAAAACAGGGTGCGTGATACTGTTTCGGAAAACAGAAAAAGGCTCGACAGGGAGGCTTCTGAATGGGTTGCGAAGACGGAGCATTCGGAGGTATCGGTGGAGTCGGAGGACGGTCTTACCCTTTACGGGGATATGTTCATCACCGATGAGTCGTCAGAGCTGTGGGTCATCGCTCTTCACGGCTACGGCTATACCGGAACAAGGTCGGCCATGTATCCTTATATGCTTCCATACGCAAGGAGAGGCTATAATATCCTTACGCCGGATCTTCGGGCCCACGGGAAGAGCGAGGGCGCATATATTGGTATGGGGTGGCTTGACAGAAGGGATATCCTGAAATGGATAGATCTGATAACCGGGCGTGATCCCGGGGCCAGGATTGTGCTCCATGGTGTGTCCATGGGAGGGGCCGCCGCAATGATGACCGCGGGAGAAAAACTGCCGGAAAGCGTGGCAGCAGTTGTGGAGGAGTGCGGCTATTCCTCGGTATGGCAGATCTTCAGGGACGAGGCGTGGTATCTGTATCACGTTCCTCCGTTTCCGCTTCTGTATACGGCCAGTTTTTTCTCGCAGCTTCGGGCGGGCTATTCCTTTAAGGAGGCCAGCGCCCTTTCTCAGATCCAAAAGACCCGGGTGCCCGTGCTGTTCATCCACGGTACGAAGGATAATTTTGTCCATACCGAGGTAGTATATGAGCTCTATGAGGCCTGCCCCTCGGAAAAGGAGCTGTATATAGCCGAGGGCGCGGGGCACGGGGATGCCTATTACCTTGATCCGGACAAATATACCGAAGCTGTGTTCGGGTTCCTGGCTGCCCACATTTGCAAAACCCGTGGATGGTAATTCGTGAAATCAAAAAAGGCAGATCGGTCGGATCTGCTTTTCTTGAAAGAACACAAACGTTTTGCTCATTTCACATATATTTTTATACAGCCCGCACTTATGAGAGGGCGTTTACAGCCTTGGTCATGCGCGAGATCTTTCTGGAAGCTGTGTTCTTATGGTATACACCCTTGCTCGCCGCTTTGCTGATCTCGGAGATCGCATTGTTAAGAGCGGCTCCCGCCTCCGCCTTATCGCCTGCTTCGATAGCAGTATAGACCTTCTTGATATATGTCCTGACCCTTGATTTGATAGCCTTGTTGCGCTCTGTTTTCTTTTCGATCACAAGGATCCTCTTCTTAGCAGATTTAATATTAGCCATGATCTTACCTCCTATTACCCAAGACTCATACCGTGAACGCTTAAATCCACTGCCTCCACGCATACTCTGATATTTTAGAGATAAATCCTTCCGTTGTCAAGTGATATTTTTATGATCCCAAGCTGGATGTGAAA
>DNAD01000098.1 GCA_003484785.1 Lachnospiraceae bacterium | reverse complement strand
GTTATCCTCCCAGGTCGACGTATACGCCTGTCCTTCCCAGGTACACCCAACGGTTACATAGGGTCCGTCAAACTCGGCAAACGGATTAATGGTCTCATGTCCGCTCTCTTTCTTTACCGTCAGCTTACAGCCGCCGTCACCGGTATTTTTCAGTGACGCGGAGTCCACCATGCCCTTATCCAGGATCTTCCAGTTGGTCACCTTTACCTTCGTGGCATTTTTCGAATCTGCATTGACCATCTTGTATAGATAGAAGGTCATATCTGCCTGTTTAATATAATAGATTACCGAATCCTCCTGCTTCTTCTTATCCTTATCACCCTCGTCCCTTATCACGGTATTCTCCGGCGGTTCATCCCCGTTCCCTCCCGTGGTTATGGAGATAGGCCGCTCATCAAACCCGGACTGTTTGCCGCCTGTGGATCCGGTATCCTTTTCCCTACCGGGATCGGATTTGGGATCATCAGTTGGAACCGGAGTCGGCGTTTCCGTAGGTTTCGGTGCTTCCGTAGGTTTAGGCGCCTCAGTGGGCTTCGGTGCCTCCGTGGGTTTGGGCGCTTCCGTGGGCTTCGGCGCTTCCGTGGGCTTCGGCTCTTGTGTGAGTTTTGCTGTATCCGCAGGCTTGTTTGCCCCGGAAGACTCCGTCCCACTGCTTATCGTATTGGTCTTAATGACCATATCTCCGGAGGGTTTCACCGTATTTCCCTTGATATCATTGATGTCTCCTCCAACCGATATGGAACCCTCAGTCATGACTGAGGAATTATAGCTCTTTGCCGTAAAGGAACCGCCTACCGACAGGGTATCTGCCGGATCCTCCATCTTCATCCAGCCATATACGGCTTTTCCATTTCCGTCACTGTCCTTCTCACTGCTTTCGAGAAGGTAGTCCCCGCTAATAATAAGCTTACCCTTGTTGAAATATATCGCCGGATCCAGATGCCTGAAATTACCGTTTACATTCATGGTCCCGCCGTTTAGGTTAAGATCCGCCATAAGACCGTCCACATTTCCGTTTATGGTCATGGTTTTGCCGTTTAAGTCAAGCTTGTTCCAAACCTTCTCAACAGGCCCGGCTATCGTAACGTCCTCCGTTAGCCTGTTTACCCCCAGGGTCTTGAACTGTACGTTCTTATTGATCGTCTTTATGGTCTCAAAGCAGGCGGAGCTGCCTGCAAATTCCACCACCTGTTTCTTTGCTCTTCCGTTAAATTTCGCTATATGCCTGTTGCTGCACCTAATGGTATTGCCCCTGTAATCATTGACATTTCCCTGAAATTCCATGGTGCCGGCGGAAAGAACCGAGGAATTGTAGCTCCTTGCGCTGAAGTTCCCCAGAAGGACAAAGCGGTCCTTATCATTCTCCATCTTTATCCACCCGTAGGAAGGCTTCGGTGTTCCGTCCGTTTCCTTATCCGGGCTTTCAATATAAAAGCTGCCGTCCACCCACAGCTCACCGCCGTTAAAGTATATTGCCGGATCCACCAGCCGGAAATCCTTCTTTACAAAAAGCTTTCCGCCGTTTAAGTCGATATCCGCGCTTACCTTCTTTATGTTTCCGGTGACCGTCATCCATTTTCCGTTCAGATCAAGCTTGTTCCAGAGATTCTCCACATCCCCATAGAGAGAAATATTCTGCGTCAGTCTGTGAACACCAAGCTGCTTAAAGGTAACATTGGGGTTCGGCGTGGCTATGGTCTCAAAGCAGGCGGAGCTTTCCTTAAGGTCTACAATCTGGGGTCCCAACCCGGAAAAGACACCAATATGATCACTGCTGCCTCTTATGGTATTTCCTCTGTAATCCGTAACATTTCCTTTAAACTCCATGGTTCCTGCGGAAAGCACCGAGGAATTATAGCTTCTGGCGTAAAAATCCTTCCCGACTATAAGCTTATCCTTGGGATCTTCCATTTTAAGCCAACCGTATACAGGTTTAAAGGAGCCGTCCGCATCCTTTTCCACGCTTTCTATCCTGTAGTCGCCGTCAACCTGCAGGGTTCCCTTCGAAAAGTAGATCGCGGGGTCATACTGCCTGAAGCTTCCGGTTACGGTCAGTTTTCCGCCGTTTAAGTTAATGTCTGACGATACTTTGTAGACATTCCCCTTTATCGTCATCTGCTTGCCGTTCAGATCCAGTTTGTTCCAGATATCTTCGACATTTCCGGTCAGGATAACCGATTCGGTCAGGGTATTTATGCCCAGCTGCTTAAAGGTAACGTTCTGGTTCCTTGTGCTTATGGACTGAAAGCTAGCCGAACTGCTCTGAAGGTCTACGACCTGGTTAATCCTTCCGGAAAATAAGGCCTTATGATCACTGCTTCCTCTTATGGTATTTCCTCTGTAATCCGTAACATTTCCCTTGAATTCCATGGTTCCTGCGGAAAGCACCGAGGAATTATAGCTCCTCGCTGAAAAATTACCGCCGACAAGAAGGTAATCCGCGGTATTTTCCATCTTGAGCCACCCGTAGGAAGGCTTCGGAGTTTTGCCGTCAGTATCCTTATCGGGACTTTCGATAGTATAATTACCTCCCACCTCAAGTCTGCCCTTGTTAAAATAAATTGCAGGATCCACCTGGGCGAAATTCCCGCCCACTATGAGCTTTCCTCCGTTCAGATCAATGTCCGCGCTCACCTTTTTTACGCTTCCGGTAATCTTTAAGGTCTGTCCCTTCAGATCCAGCTTGTCGCTTATCTCATCCACATCGCCCGAAATTACGGCTCCTGTCTTCATGCTCTTAAGCCCCAGCCTTTTAAATTTCACGGCCGATGATCCGGTAACGATGCTCTGAAAGGAAGCTCCGCCTGCCAGATCCACAACAACGGGCTTTTTTGCCATCCCGAAATTAGCAAAGTTGGTCCCGCTGCAGCGGATCGTATTTCCCCTGTAGTCAGTAACATTTCCGCAGAACTGCAGCTCGCCGGCGGAAATGACGGAGCTGTTATAGCTTCTGGCCCAAAAGTCGCCTCCCACATACAGCTTGTCCTTGTCCTTTTCCATCTTGATCCACCCGTAGGAGGGCTTCATCACACCGTTTTCCTTTTCCGTGCCTTCGATGGAATAATTCTTTCCGACCTGGACATAGCCTCCGTTTACATACAGGGCACTGTCTACCTGGTGGAGATTTCCGCTGACCCTGAAGTCTCCCCCCTCCACATCGATATCCGACTGCATGAGTACATCGCCGGAAACCTGCAGGTAATTCCCGTTAAGCTTTAAGGATCCCTTAACGATAAGATCGCCGTCAATGCTCGTTCCCGAGCTTAAGGTCATACTCTTGCTTATGGTCGTGGTCTTCCTTCCGTTTATGGTCTCCGTTTTTGTCCCGGAGATATCAAGCGCCATTACCTTCTGCGGTGCCGTAAAGAACAGCGCCACTGCCGTAAGAACTATGAGCAGCCCTCTGATTCCCTTTTCCATAGTCTTCCTCCTTTTTAAGTGGTTTTCCTGCGTTCTTTCAATATTATGTAAACCTTTGTGTCATCCGTTTTCCTTCCCAACCGAGGAAAGTACCAGTCTTGCTATGATAAGATAGACAACTACCATAAGTATCAGCAGCCCCCAGTTCATAAGGATATGTTCTGACGTAAACTCGAAACAGTCCTCGGGAAGGTGCTGAAGAGGCAGTCCCTTCTGCTGGAGGCTCAGCTGAAGGTCATTTAAGTTCGCCGTGGTACCGTAAGCCTCCATGCTCCAGCGGCAGGTAGCGAACCAGGATATGATCTTCGTGGCTCCCGCAAGGGAGAACATCATCCCCGAGAAAAGGATCTGGGGCATCAGAAGGATAGGCGCTACCGTCATGGCCCTGTCTGCATTCGTAAAGAGAGAGGATACGAAGAGACCCATACCCATGGCTGAGACTGCGGTAAAGAAGGTAGTTATAAGCATCTCCAGGAAGGGGCTCATAATGACCCCCTCCTCAGGCAGTCCCACCGCAACAGCAAATACCGCAACGATCAGGATACTCTGGATCGCACACATGATCCCGAGCACGATGAGCTTTGAAAGAATATAATTCGTAAGCGACAGCCCCGTCATATACTCACGCTTCAGTATTGTACGCTCCTTACAGATCTCCTGGATGGCATTTAACATACCTACCCAGAAGGCGCAGCAGGAAAGCGAGAACAGCAGGCTCTTTGTCATCTCATACTGCTTGAACTGCTCCCCGTCTGCTACGAAGGAGATAAGGATCGCGAGCAGAGGCGCCTGAAGCAAAAGCAGTATAAGGCGCTGCCTGTCGTTGAAAACAAGCTTCATATAGCGGGCGCAGAGCACAGGCAGCTGCTTTGCCCTCTTTTCCTTTTTAGAATTAGCTGCCGCCTTTGGCTCGATCCTTGTCTTTCCTGACTGGGCGGCTACCGTCGCATCGTATTTTTCTTTCCACTGTGGCGCATTGTCAGTGATCATGCTGTATACATCCACCACATCAGGGACATTGAAGAATTTAAGGGCATCATCATAAGCCCCGAAAAAGGTAAGGTTTCCACCCTTGCCCATAAATACGATCTTGTCGCACATCTTAAGCTGAAGGGTGCTGTGGGTGACGAGGATAACAGTCTTGCCCCCGTCCGCCATTTCCCTTAAGGAATGCATCAGGTTGCGTTCAGTTCCCGGATCGAGACCCGAGGCAGGCTCATCCAGGAATAAGAGGTTCGGATCAGATAAGAGCTCTACCGCTATGCTCGCCCTCTTTCTCTGACCGCCGCTCAAAGCCTTTATAAAGCTGTTCTTTTTCTCGGTAAGCTCTACAAGCCTTATGGCCCTGTCGATGGCCGCTTCCCTCTCCTGCCCCGTGGTATCGGGAGGAAGCCTGAGCTTTGAGGTATAGAGCAGCATATCATAGAGCGTAAGATTGTCGTAAACGATATCCGACTGGGGTACGTATCCGATGAGCTTCTTTAAGGAATCAAAATTCTGGTAAAGATCCAGGCCGTTAATATAGACATTTCCCTTCGTGGGAGGAAGGTAACCGCTCATCGCATTTAAGATCGTGGATTTGCCCGCTCCGGAGCCTCCGATTATGGCTATGAGCTCGCCGGGCTTTATATGGAGGCTGACATTATTTCCGGTTAAGAAGAGTTTTTTACCCTTGCCCCTTGTAATCACTACGTTTTCAGCGTCTACCGAGATACCTCCCCCGTAGCAGCACCAGGACAGCATCCGGGAGGTAAAGATCAGCTTGGAGTTCGTAATAACGATAACGTCCTTTTCATGCAGGACCTGTCTTCCCGTTATCCTCCGGTTATTTACGACGACGCCGTTCGTACTTCCGTTGTCCGCGATATAATAATGCTTTCCGTCGAACTGAATTTTAGCGTGAACCTTTGAGACGCTGATATGCGGAAGTATGATGCTGCAGCCCTGCTCACGGCCGATGGTAAGCTCCTTCTGGCCTGTTAAGGCAAGAGTATTCCAGGAATTTGCAGACTGGGCATCCGCGAATACAAAAAGAACTCCCTCAGCTATGGTCTCAACGCCGTCGTCGATCCTTATAAAATCGCCTTCACAGAGAGCCCTCTGAAGAATGGAGGCATTATTGTAGATAAGGCCGTTCGTACTGGGGGAGGCTCCATAATATCCCCTGTCCTCCATTGTCCACTGGCCGTTTGTCCTTGAAAAGCGCCCGTGCTCCGAGGAAACCAGGGGCGAGGTCAGGACAATGTCGTTTCCCGGACCCCTCCCGAAGGTTATGATATCCTTCCTGTAGTCTGAAAGGCGGATATTTACAGGCACGTTTCCCCCGTCAAATATGGTAACTATGAGATCGCCCCCTGAGCCCGCATTCCCTCCGACCCGGCTCCCGAAGGGGCTTCCCTGCGCATTGCCGTGCAGAATGTTTGTTGTTTTATCCAGATCCATTATTCTCCTCCTTGATCAAGGTTTGGTAGTAACAATTCAGATCAAAAACCAGAATTGTTATACCTTTTTATCCGAACAGCCCGAACAGCTTTCTCTTCTTTACCTCACAGAGTATTATGGTCACGTTATCCCGGCCCCCGTTTTCAAGAGCGGTTTGCAACAGCTTATCCTCTGCCCCGGCCAGATCGTTTTCGGACAGGATACGGGCTATCCCGCTTTCCGTAACCATATCCGTAAGCCCGTCCGAAGAGATCAGATAGATGTCGCCGTCCTGATAGTTTCCTTTAGCGACATATGGCTCTATGCGCATCTCCTCCGGAGGTATCCCAAGATTCTGGGAAAGCGGGGGCTTCCCCCCGAAATTATAAGGCGCAGTATGATCGACCGATATCTGGACAAGCTCACCCGAAGCGAAGCGGAATATCCTGCTGTCGCCTATATTGCAGAGAGTGATCCCTGTATCGTCAAAAACAAGCATGGCGCCTGTCGTTCCCATGGATTCTATGGAGTTTTCCCTTGCAAAACGGCATATCTTCTCATTTGCTTTTTCGCAGAGGGATAAGAGCGACTCTATCGGATCCCTCCAGTCGGAAACCTCTGCCGCTGTCTCGGAAGCAAGGAGCGAGGCCGTCTCTCCGCATTCCTCTCCTCCCATTCCGTCAAAGACCCCGACAAGCAGGGGTTCTCCTCCATTGTACCCCCCGTGCAGCGGCTCCGGCATCGAAGCCTCGTGGTTTCTTAAATAAACGCCGCCTGCAATGAAGTTATCCTGGTTTATCTTTCTTATTTTTCCAATATTACTGACGCAATAGTATTCAACATTGAATTTTGCCATAATCCGCCCTTACTTGGTAAACATTATTCCCCATTCAGTACCGTCAGGTAAAACATACGTGCCAATGCCGCGTTCATTATTTCCGTCACGGTAGAACATGCAGTAGAAACTCTCGTCCCCGTCTCCTTTTGCGCTAAGCATCTCATCCTCAAGTATGCAATCGTAGGAAAACGTGGCCCTTGTATCATCCTCCATACTGCTGAGATCCTGGAAAACCTTGCCTGGGTACCCCGTGGCGCTTCCGGTACCGTTGGAAAGGTCAAACTTCATTGTACATAGTATGCCCGGGCAGTCAAAAAAGGACTCAATATCCGACATATCATCCGTTCCATCACTTATCAGGCACTTCCAGTTGCCGTTTATCTCATCGGCGTCCGTGATATAATCCACCGAATAATAATCCTCGTCCGCCTGTTCATTCAGGAAACCGATGACCCATTCAAAATCCCCGATAGCGGGCGTGGCCGTTTCCCCTTCCTTCAGCTTCCCTGAGGGCTTTTTGTTTGATGCGGTTTCACTTAAGCTTTCTGTCTGTTTTGCGGTTTCGTTGAGCTTGCTTGCGGTCTTCTCTTCCCCTTTTCCTTCCTCCCCGTCTGAGTCTGTAGTTTTTTTAGCCTCTGTCCGGCTTTCCGCACCGGAAATAACGTTATCCAGTACCGCCCCAATGGATAAGCCAAGGATCCACTTTATTATGAGGGCGACTATGACTATGAGGATTATGAGCCAGACCTTTGACTTCTTTTTCTTTTTCGGACCTCCGAATTCTCCCACCGGTCCCTTGTATACAGTTGACTCCCCCTTATAGGGATCCGGCTTTGCCTGCATACCTGCGTTATTCTGCCGATAGCCTGCCTGCTGATTCATGCACTGTTTCGCAGGATTTCCACCGTAAGGATCCGCTGCGGCAGGTGCCCTTCTTACGGACATGGTGAAGTTCAGATCGGGAGCCTGTTCTGCCGAAGCTTCTTGCCCCGGCGCTCTCCTTACCGACATCGTCCTGTCAAGTCCTTCGGCGCCCATGCCGAAAGCCTCCTGCCCGGGAGCCCTCCTTACCGACATTGTCCTGTCAAGACTCCCGGCATCCATACCCGGAGCCTGATTTTCCGTAACAGCAGCCTGCTGCTGTCCCGCATCGCCCGGTACACTGCCCGCATTATTGGCAGGAGCCGGTCTACCGTAGAGCACCGCGTTTATCGCCCGTTTCATCTCAGAAGCCGTCCTGTAGCGCTGCCCCGGATCAAAGGCGCAGGCCTTGAGAATGACGCCTGCTGCCTCAGGCGAAGCATCAGCGGGCGCGGGAAGGGGCTCCCCGTCAAGCCTTCTTCTTACGGCAGCCATACGCTCATTTGGACTCATATTTGTCTGAGGAGTTAAGAACGGCAGCATCTTCCTGTTAAGGAAGCGGTAAAGCACCAGCCCCAGTGAATACAAATCCACTGTTTCATTATAGGAAGTACCCTTTTCCACCTCCGGGGCCATATAATTATAGGTCCCCTTCTGGGAGAGGGCCCCCGCCACATTTTCAAGCTTCCTTGCTACTCCGAAATCCCCCAGCTTATAATCCCCAAACTCGTTAATGAAAATATTCTCAGGTTTAATATCACGGTGGATGACCTTTTTCATGGCACAGATCTCAAGGGCGGAGCAGATATCCACCCCGAGCTTTAAAACCGCCTTTTCCGGGAGCATATCGTCCCCGATAAAGGCGTTTAAAGGCGTAAGCAGCTCCATCCTAATAAGTATTGTCCATCCCACTCTGTCCTTATGCTCAACCACCTTATAATCTTCAACGCTGACAATATTCTGGATACCCTTAAGGGATTCCATGAGCTGGATCTCGCCAACGAAATCGTTGACTATTCCTGTAAGATAGGATCTGGTATCGTCCTCGGAAAGCCCGTCCGCCCTGAGCGACTCAATCTCGGAGTCATTCGCCGGGATCTTGATAACCTTGATCGCGGCCTTGCTTTCCACGGTATAATCCGTTCTCACCGCTTCATATACAACCCCGTAGGCTCCCTTTCCAAGCTGCTTTACGACCGACCATTCGGGCCACACCGAGCTTATAACATCATTTTCCATCAGATACTCCTCATATTTTATTCATGACTCTGTCATTCATATATCTTCACATAGGTAACCTTCGTGATAATTCCGTCTTTTGCGTCATAGCTGACATAGAACTTGTCGAAATCATTGGAATATATGCCGTTTTCGCCGTCTTCCTGTTTGGAAAGATTGTTCGCTTTAAGATTCGCGACTGCATTATCCTCCGTCATCCCAACAGAAATACCGTACACGGAGAAGCGGTTCACAGGCTCATAAACCCAGACGAAGAAACCGGATCCGTCGACAGCCGGGTAGAATTCGATCGCCCCGTCACAGATCACCTTTGAATCCCCATAAACTCCTGTCCCTACCTTGGTGTTCAGCCGCTCCGCCAGCTTATCCTCCAGGTTGCCGCCGTATTCCCCGATCCACTCATCCTCATATTCGCTCAGGTCGAACACATCACCGTCAGGGCCATCAAAGTAATCATCCCCCTTCACATCCCAGGGGCTTCCCTTGTGGGATGTCCAATCGGATTTTTCTTCATTATCGGAATTCCCGCCGCTTACAGCCTCACCCCGAAGCTCCACAAAACCGATATGGCCCGAGGCCTCGTTGCAGCTCCAGGTTTCCGGGTCGGAATCATAAACCTGATATTCCCCCGGCTCCAGGGCAATATCCGGAAAAACATCCCAGTTTACGTTCCGGGCACCGCTTCCTTCACGGCCTGCGGCTTCCCAGACACCGATCTTTTCGTTCCCCTGCATGAGAGCGATCTTGCCGGGTTCCGCGCCATTTCCGCCATTCCAGTGATAGGTTGTGATGGCTGTGACCCGGCAGGCCTCATCGAGCACCACAGTCGTATACTTCTCCTCCGGCTCGTTTTCAACACCATAAGTATTGAAGCTTGACCAGATCACCGGAAAAGCATCGGTTGCGTGATCTTCATCCGGGGTTTTTGTTTGGGCAAACTGTCCCACTAAACCTCCGGAATTTCCGGAGTCCTTTGCTTCCGCCGGGATTCCCTGCTCTTCCTGCAGATCGCTAAGATCGAGCTCCCCATTCGCCTCCGCCTCCCGCAGCATGGC
>DNAD01000285.1:5651-6216 GCA_003484785.1 Lachnospiraceae bacterium | reverse complement strand
GGCTCCGATAACTACAACGCCGGTTTCGTATGCGGCGAGGATCTTGCAAAGAAGCTTCCCGACGGCGGAGATATCCTTGTTCTTGATTCTCCTACGATGCAGTCTGTTACCGATCGTGTTAACGGCTTCCTTGATGCCATCGACGGCAAGGGCTTCAATATCGTAGGCCAGCAGGATGCTGTTGGTAACTTACAGGTTGCTCAGGAGAAGTGTACTGACCTTCTTACGGCTCATCCCGACGTAGTTGCTATCTTCGGCGGAAACGATCCCACAGCTCTCGGCTGCCTTGCTGCTGCAGAAGCTGCAGGTGTTTCTCCTCTTATCTACGGTGTTGACGGATCTCCCGATGTTAAGGCTCTTCTTAAGGACAGCGCTTTAGAGGGAACCGGAGCACAGTCACCTATGACCATCGGTAAGACCATCGCCGAGACTGCTTACAAGTGGATCGACGGTGAAGACGTTGAGGCATTCATCCCCATCGAGACCTTCCTGATCACAGCTGATAACGTTGATGATTACGGCACAGACGGATGGCAGTAAACCACAACTTATGGCTTGAGATGGG
>DNAD01000285.1:360-5516 GCA_003484785.1 Lachnospiraceae bacterium | reverse complement strand
GTCCAAAGGGCCGTGAATAGTAACGTTTTATCGTAAATAAAACAAGGGCTTTGCTCCAAAAAAGCGAAGCCCTTATTTTAAGACAGGTGGTGAATACATTGAGCGAATATTTACTGGAAATGAAGGGCGTCAATAAATCCTTTCCCGGCGTAAAGGCTCTGCAGGATGTTAATTTTGAGCTGAAGGCCGGAGAGATACATGCGCTGCTTGGAGAGAACGGTGCGGGTAAATCGACGCTTATAAAGGTACTCGGCGGAATATATATCGCGGAATCCGGAGAGATCTATATAAACGGTCAGAAGACAAACATCGACGGTGTAGCCGCGGCAAGGGACGCAGGCATCTCGATAGTTCACCAGGAGCTGGTGCTGGTGCCTTATATGACAGTGGCAGAGAATATTTTTCTCGGCCGTGAGCCCGGAACCCGCTTTAACGTTAACCGGTCAAAAATGTCCGCGGATGCACAGAAGCTTTTGGATGCCTATGATATGAACATCGATGCAGACTCCCTGGTGGAAAGCCTGACCATCGCCCAGCGTCAGATGGTGGAGATCGTGAAGGCCATTTCCTTTGAATCGAGGATCCTGGTTCTGGATGAGCCTACCTCCTCGATCTCGGACAAGGAGGTCAACTTCCTGTTTGAGACCATGAGAAACCTTACCAAACAGGGCGTAGGCATTATTTATATCTCACATAAGATGAGCGAGCTGGCGGAGATCTGTGACAGGGTAACGGTAATGCGTGACGGCGCCACCGTAGGTACCAGGGTCGTTAAGGAGACGACTACGGATGAGCTCATCGCGCTGATGGTCGGAAGAGAGCTGACCAATTATTATACGAGAGACTTTTCGGAGGGCGGAGAGGTAATACTTAAATGTGAGCATATTTCGGATGGAAAGATGGTCAAGGATGTTTCCTTCGAGCTCAGAAAAGGCGAGATAGTGGGCTTTGCGGGCCTGGTAGGAGCGGGACGGAGCGAAACCATGAAGGCTGTTTTCGGCCTTACACCGGGATCAAAGGGAACGGTGAGCATAAAGGGAAGAAGGATCGATATAAAGAGCCCCGTGGATGCGCTGCAGCATGGGATCGCGCTGGTGCCGGAGAGCCGTAAGGACGAAGGGCTCTATGCGGTGCAGAGCGTGCGGTTCAACTCCACGATAGAGGTTCTGGAGGAGTTTATAAAAAATCTGCGGGTGAATCATAAGAGAGAAGAAGAGATCACCCAGACCTATATAGATAAGATGGCGACAAAGACTCCGAGTCAGGAGCAGAAGATCGGAAATCTTTCGGGCGGAAACCAGCAGAAGGTAATGATCGGAAGGTGGCTTGCGACTAACCCCGATATACTGATCCTGGATGAGCCTACAAGAGGCGTTGACGTAGGAGCCAAGGCCGAGATCTATGCTATCATGAATGAGCTTGCCAAAAACGGCATGTCCATCATAATGATCTCCTCGGAGCTTCCCGAGATCATAAATATGAGTGACAGGGTCTACGTGATGTACGAAGGCAATGTGACGGGCTGTCTTGATCATAAGGACGTTACGCAGGAAAGTATAATGCAGCGGGCTGCGCTGAGTGAGTAGACTTTAATCATATATGATGAGTATATAAGGAGGGATTATGAATTCCAAAATACAAAAGGGAGTTGTCTCTTATTTCAAACAGAATCTGGGTATCATCATCGCACTGATCGTTATGTGCCTGTTTCTGGTGGTCTTCCCGACCACGAGAACTACCTTTGCGACCAGTAAGAATATCTTTAATATCCTGAGGCAGAATGCTTCCAACCTCTTCCTTGCTACCGGGATGACCATGGTCATCATACTGGGCGGCATCGAGCTTTCCGTTGGTTCGGTCATAGCGCTTTCGGGCTGTATCTCCGCCTTCTGCGCTGTCAACCTGGGACTGCCCGAGATAGTGGGCTTTCTGGTAGGTATCCTGGTAGGCGGAATAGTCGGACTGTTCAACGCCTTCTTTGTTTCAAACACGGATATTCCGCCCTTTATCGTTACTCTTGCTTCCATGAACATAGCAAAGGGTGCCGTTCTGGTATTCACCCAGGGCGTGCCCATCCGATGCATGACGGATGCCTTCAAATTCCTGGGAGTAGGTTACGTGGGAGTGGTTCCCGTGCCGGTCATCCTGATGGTCATCGTCTTTGTGTTTGCGACGGTAATGATGAACCGCACAAAGCTGGGCCGTCATATCTACGCGGTTGGCGGTAACCCGCAGGCTGCAAGGTTTTCGGGTATCAATGTTAAAAAGGTAAAGTTCATCGTTTATGTATACACCGGGCTGATGGCAGGTCTGGCAGGCGTTGTGGTAGCTTCAAGGCTTTACTCCGGCCAGCCCACTGCAGGTGACGGAGCCGAAATGGACGCCATCGCGGCGGTTGTTGTCGGCGGAACCTCAATGAGCGGCGGTTCCGGTACTCTGGGCGGTACCCTTATAGGTGTGCTTATTATCGGTGTGCTGAATAACGGCCTTAACCTGCTGGGTGTCGATTCCAACTGGCAGTATATCGTTAAGGGTCTTGTTATACTGCTTGCGGTCTACATTGACTGGGTAAGAAATACCAGAGCAGGTAAGTAAATGTCGGATCAGTTTTCGAGGACACAATTGTTATACGGTGCCGGCGCCATGGGAAGGCTTTTGTCTTCCCGTGTTGCCGTTTTCGGGATAGGCGGAGTGGGAGGCTACGTGGTCGAGGCCCTTGTAAGGAGCGGGATCGGCGCCCTGGATATTATTGATAACGACAGGGTGTGCCTTTCAAACTTAAACCGCCAGATCATAGCAACAGGAAAGACCGTCGGAAGGTACAAGGTGGATGCGGCGGAAGAAAGGATACACGATATAAACCCCGACTGCAGGGTCAGGACCTTCAAAACCTTTTTTCTGCCCGAAACACAGGATCAGTTCGATTTTTCGGAATATGATTACGTGGTGGATGCCATCGATACCGTTACGGGAAAGCTTGCGATCATCGTAAAGGCAAAGGAGGCGGGGGTGCCGGTCATTTCCTCCATGGGAGCGGGAAACAAGGTTAACGCTGCGATGCTCGAGGTGGCCGATATCTATGAAACCTCCGTCTGCCCTCTTGCAAAGGTGATGCGGTACGAATGCAGAAAGAGGGGCATTGATTCTCTTAAGGTTGTGTATTCGAAAGAAAAGCCCAAAAGACCCATTGAGGATGCGGCAGCAGGCTTTGACGCCGAAGACGTAAGCCCTTCGCAAGAAGGCGGAAAAAGCGCAGCGCGAAGGGCCATTCCCGGGTCGACAGCCTTTGTGCCTTCGGCTGCAGGGCTTATAATAGCGGGTGAGGTCGTAAATGATCTTACCGCGGGATATGTAGACAGAGGTTATTGAAATAAAGGAGTCCTGTATGAAAGCATTGTTTATCGGAGGAACCGGAACTATCAGTACCGCCATCGTAAAAAGGCTTGTTAACGAGCCCGGCTGGGAGGTATGGGTAATAAACCGCGGAAACAGAAAGGATGTGCTGCCTGAAGGTGTAAATCAGATCATCGCGGATATCAATGATGAGAAGTATGTCATCGAAAAACTGGGGGATATTGTCTTCGATGCCGTCTGTGAATTCATCGGATTTACCGTAAAGGACGTGGAGAGAGACTATAGGCTGTTTAAAGATAAAACCAGACAGTATGTATATATAAGCTCCGCCTCTGCTTATCATAAGCCGGCCGCAAATTACATCATCACGGAAGGCACCACCCTTGCAAACCCTTACTGGCAGTATTCGAGGGATAAGATCGAATGTGAGGAATTCCTCATGAAAAAATACAGACAGGAGGGCTTTCCCGTTACTATAGTAAGGCCCAGCCATACCTATGATGAGAGAAGCATACCCGTGGGGGTACACGGGAAGAACGGCTCCTGGCAGGTGATCAAACGGATGCTTCAGGGAAAGCCGGTCATTATCCAGGGCGACGGAACCTCACTGTGGACCCTTACCTTTAACACGGATTTTGCCGTTGGATATACCGGGCTTCTGGGCAACAGACATGCCATCGGAGAGGCTTTTCATATCACCGGGGATGAGACCCTTACCTGGAACCAGATCTATGCCACGCTGGCGGATGCGCTGGGGGTGGAGCTTAAGGCATACCATGTCTCCTCGGAATTCCTCGCAGCCGCAGGAGAGAGCAGGGGTTATGACTTTGAAGGAAGCCTGACCGGGGATAAGGCGGTATCCGTTGTCTTTGACAACAGCAAGCTTAAACGGGTGGTTCCCGATATGTGCACGAAGGTAAGGTTTGATCAGGGGGCAAGGATAGCTCTTGACTATATCCTGTCGCATCCTGATCAGTGCCAGAAAGAAGATCCGGAGTTTGACGCCTGGTGCGATAAGGTCATTGAAGCGCTTGAAAAGGCGAAGGCCGGGCTTGGCGCATTGTGAAGGAGTCTTTACGGAGGTGAGGTAGTTTGAAAAGAACCGGGTATACGGCCGGTTATCTTCTGCTTGTATTTCTGCTGCTTCTTGCGGCAGCTCTAAATCTCGGCGTGGGCAGCGTGAACGTTTCCCTCAAAGAATTTCTGGCGCTTTTTAAGGGGCAGGACATCGATTCGGCGGCATATCATATCATTATGAATATAAGACTTCCGCGGCTTGTCGCTGCGGGGCTTTTGGGAGGAGCACTGTCAGTATCGGGGCTCCTTCTTCAGGTTTTTTTCAATAACCCCATTGCAGGGCCTTATGTGCTCGGAGTCTCCTCCGCGGCAAAGCTTGCGGTTGCCCTGATGCTTATCGTCACCCTCAGATACGGGGTTCATCTAAGCTCCTGGGGGATGATCCTCGGTGCCTTTATCGGCTCCATGATATCCATGCTTTTCATAATCTTTATCGCTTCAAGAGTTCACAGCATGTCGGTTCTTATTATCTGCGGGGTCATGGCAGGCTATATCTGCTCTGCGATAACCGATGTGGCCGTGACCTTTGCGGATGACTCCAATATAGTAAATCTGCATTCCTGGTCTCTTGGAAGCTTTTCGGGCATCAGCCGTGAAAACAACATAGCTGCGGCATCGGTCATAAGCCTTGCCCTTGTCTGTGCCTTCCTTTTATCAAAGCCGATGAAGGCCTACCGGATCGGAGAGGTCTATGCCGCGGGTCTGGGTGTTGATATAAAACGCTT
>DNAD01000285.1:0-252 GCA_003484785.1 Lachnospiraceae bacterium | reverse complement strand
GGGCCTGTCTCCTTTGTGGGGATCGCGGTGCCTCACCTTATGAGAAATATCTTTAAAACCGAGGATCCCCCGGTCACCATATCTTCATGCTTTTTGGGAGGGGCGATCTTCTGCCTTTTGAGCGACCTTATCGCAAGGACTCTCTTTGCCCCGGTAGAGCTCAGTATCAGCTCGGTAACTTCTATCTTAGGGGCGCCGGTGGTGATACGGCTCCTGTTTACAAACAATAATAGGAAATGATCCGACCCAAAA
>DNAD01000120.1 GCA_003484785.1 Lachnospiraceae bacterium | reverse complement strand
TCAATATACCAGTCGCAGAACTCATCCCAGATAAAGTCGTATACCTTCTGAACCGCTATGCCCAGCTCAAATTTGTCCAGATTCTCCGTAACCTCTCTGACAACGCTGTTGAGCTTGCTTATGATCCACTTATCCACAGGCTCAAGCTCTTCGGCGGAGGGCTTTGTTATTGTCTTTCCCTCCATATTCATCATAATGAACCTGGAAGCATTCCAGACCTTATTTGCGAAATTCCTGCTGGCCTCCACCCTCTCATAGTAGAAGCGCATATCGTTTCCGGGCGCATTTCCGGTGATAAGGGTAAGTCTTAAGGCATCAGCCCCGTACTTATCTATGATCTCAAGGGGATCTATGCCGTTTCCGAGGGATTTGGACATCTTCCTTCCCTGCGAATCCCTTATCAGGCCATGGAACAGCACGGTCTTAAAGGGCCTCTCTCCCATATGCTCATATCCCGAGAAGATCATCCTTATTACCCAGAAGAAGATGATATCATAGCCCGTAACAAGGACATCGGTGGGATAAAAATACTTAAGCTCCTCTGTATCATCAGGCCAGCCCAGGGTTGAGAAGGGCCAGAGGGCAGATGAAAACCATGTGTCCAGGGTATCCGGATCCTGGGTAAAGTGTATTCCCCCGCACTTCGGGCATTTTTCGGGCATTTTCTTTGCCACAGCGACCTCTCCGCACTCATCACAGTAGTATGCAGGTATCCTGTGCCCCCACCACAGCTGTCTCGAGATACACCAGTCCCTGATATTTTCCGTCCAGTTAAAGTAGGTCTTCTCCATCCTTTTGGGAATGAGCCTTATATCGCCGTTTCGTACACCCTCTTCGGCAGGGCCTATGAGCTCGTCCATCTTAACGAACCACTGCTTTTTGACCATAGGCTCTATCGTGGTCTTACAGCGGTCATGAGTTCCGACATTGTGGGAATGATCCTCTATGCTTACGAGAAGCCCCATTTCCTCAAGCTCCTTAACGATAGCCTTCCTTGCCTCGTAACGGTCCATTCCGCAGAATTTTCCGCCATTTTCATTGATAGTGGCATCATCATTAAAAATGTTTACCTCGGGAAGGTTATGACGCTTGCCCACCTCAAAGTCGTTGGGGTCATGAGCCGGCGTTATCTTTACCACGCCGGTTCCGAATTCCATATCTACGTAAGAGTCCCCTACTATGGGGAGCTCTCTGTTTATGAAAGGAAGCATCAGCTTCTTTCCGATGATATCCTTATATCTGTCGTCCTCCGGATTGACGGCCACTGCCGTATCTCCCAGCATGGTCTCCGGTCTCGTGGTTGCAAATTCTATGAAGCGGGTAGTGCTGACCGACCCGTCATCCTCTATAAAGGGATATTTGATATGCCAGAAATGTCCGGCCTGATCCTCGTACTCCACCTCTGCATCCGAAATGGAGGTATTGCATACCGGGCACCAGTTGATGATCCTGCTGCCCTTATAAATAAGCCCTTTATCATAGAGGTTGCAGAACACCTCCGTGACCGCCCTGTTGCAGCCCTCGTCCATGGTAAAGCGCTCTCTGTCCCAGTCGCAGGAGGAGCCCAGCTTCTTCAGCTGCTCTACTATCCTTCCGCCGTATTCCTTTTTCCATTCCCAGGCTCTTTCAAGGAACTTCTCGCGGCCCAGATCCTCCTTTTTTATGCCTTCCTCCTTAAGGGTCTCTATTATCTTAACCTCCGTGGCGATGCTGGCGTGGTCGGTCCCCGGCTGCCAGAGCGCGTTATAACCCTGCATCCTCTTATACCTTATGAGGATATCCTGCATCGTATTATCGAGAGCATGGCCCATATGGAGCTGCCCTGTGATATTCGGGGGCGGGATGACTATGGTAAAGGGCGTCTTTGAGCTGTCAACCTCAGCATGAAAATACTTGTTTTTCAGCCATTTTGAATATATCCTGTCCTCCAGCCCGTGAGGATCATAGGTTTTTGCAAGTTCCTTACTCATTCTTTTTCTCCTGTCTGATTCTCTTTTATGCAAAAAGCACTTCCGATGATATACATTTTCTCTTCCGCTGTCAACCACTGCGCCGATCCCCCGGGATCGTGCGCCTAGGCACATACTTTAGTATGTGCCGATCAGCTTTTTGGGGACGGGGCCTTTCAGTGTAACAGTTCACCCCTTGGACCGTGATAGTAACCTTCCGCTTCAGGCTCCGACCTTCTTATATACGACCCTGTTTCTTCCGGTCTCCTTTGCCTCATACAGAAGCACATCCGCGGCATTGACGTCCTCGTCCATCGTCCTTTCCTTATCCGACTCGGTCACACCGAAGGACATGGTCACCTTATGGATCTCGTCCTCATACTCCACATCATGGTCTCTTATCCTCTGCAGAGTTTCCACAGTCAGCTCTCCTGCCCGGTTTCCGTCGATATTTTCATATACCAGCAGGAATTCCTCACCGCCCCACCTTGCGGCAAAGCCATAGGGCTGAAGGCTTTCACGGAGCACCAGGGCAACCTCCTTAAGCACCACATCTCCGCATTCATGCCCGAAGGTATCGTTAAACTTCTTAAAGAAATCAATGTCTCCTATACTGACCGAATAGCTGATGCCGGTTTTCTTATACTCCATCAGCCTGTTGACAGCGTATCTTCTGTTGTAAATCCCTGTAAGAGCATCCCTTTCGATAAGCCTTCTTAAGGATCCGCGCAGCTTGATCACAAGCCTTCCCATCTCCCCCAGCTCATCGGTCCTTCCCGACACGATCGGGTCTATATCCGTGGAAAGATTCCCCTCGGCAATGTCATTTGTAAATTCCATTATCCGTTTGATCACCTTGATTATGCCGGAGGTGAAATGGACGATGGCAAAGCCCGTAATGACGGTGGCCAGAAGCATTATCACTATATTTCTTATAACTCCCCAGACCGCCATGGCGCTGACCGCCGAGGAGGTCTTTGCCACTCCTATCATCCCAAGGCAGGCCTTCCCGTCGTTGGAAAAAAGAGGAAGATAATATACGTAATAATCCTCATTATTAATAACAATGTTATTGTAAAATTTGCCTTCCCGGTTTCCCACCACATCATTGACTATGGCAGGATTTGCGCCGGTTCCCACATAGCGGTTGCCCTCCTCATCCTTTATCGTGGTAAGGAGTCTTGTATCATAAAAGAACAGGGAAGCGTCCAGCTCCGTCTTTTCACAGACGGCATCCAACAGCTCGTATTCATCATTAAGCTTGTGGTCTCCCTTGTAAAAATCCACCTCATCACCGTATATTATCACGTTATAGTCCCCGTCATACATGCTGTTGTAGGCCTCGGCGATGGTGATCGAAACATTTTTCAGATTGTTCTGCGCTTCCGACTGTACATCCCGGATAAGGGACAGCGAGCTGTATATGATCATCACAATACCGAAGATCACAAGCGGCATGAGCGTTACCGAAAGAAAGGAGCCGTAAAGACTCCTTGCTCCCCTTATCTCCTTTATGTGTTCCACTCTGACTTTTTTCATATTCTGTCACAGCGCTCTTATCTAAGCGCTTTTTCAAGCTCCTCTACAACTATTTTAAGCGCTTTTATCCTGGCATACTTCTTGTCATTGGACTCAAGTACATGCCACGGCGCAAAATCGGTGCTCGTCTTCTCGATCATCTCATTTACCGCCGTTTCATAGGAATCCCACTTTTCCCTGTTCCGCCAGTCCTCATCGGTTATCTTCCACTGCTTTTCGGGAGTGTTCTGCCTGTCGTTGAAGCGCTTAAGCTGGGTCTCTTTATCGATCTGCACCCAGAATTTAATGATCACCGCTCCCCAGTCCTTAAGCTCCTTTTCAAACTCGTTCATTTCGTTATAAGCCCGCTTCCAGTCGTTTTCCGAACAGAAGCCCTCCAGCCTCTCGACCATCACTCTTCCGTACCAGGTTCTGTCAAAAATGGCAATATGACCGTCCTTGGGAAGCCTCGTCCAGAATCTCCAGAGGAAGTGTCTGGCCTTCTCATGGGGCTCGGGAGACGCTATGGGAATGACCTCGAAACCCCGAGGATCGAGAGCACCCGTTATTCTTTTGATATTGCCGCCTTTTCCGGCTGCATCCCAGCCCTCATAGCATATAATAACAGGTACTTTTTTACGGTATAGCCTGTAATGTAACGCATGTAATTTTTCCTGAAGTTCCTTGAGCTCCTTATCATAGGCCTCGTCCGTAAGGTTTTTATTTAAGGGGATATCCTTAAGCAGAGGCATTTTCTTAAGCTTGAAGGTATTCTGCATAACAGGCACGCTCTTTGCCTTATTCTGCATAGCGTTTTTAAGACTGTCATTTATGATATCAAGCATCTGAAGCTCGGCCCACTTCCAGCTTTTTGAATCTATCAGATACCAGGGCGCATTCGGGGTATTGGTTGCCTCTATGTATTCGCCGAACACCTCCCTGCATCGGTCATAATGCTTGTTCTGCCACTTATCGTACTTATCTATCCTCCACTTTGTATCGATATCGCTTTCCAGGGCTTTGATCCTCTTCTTCTGCTCCTTCCTTGAGATATCACAGAAAAACTTAAGGACAAGATAGCCGTTGTCGGTAAGAGTCCTTTCAAAGCGTCTGACACTGTCTATCCTTGCGGCATAGGTCACATCGTTCATGCAGCCTTCAAGACGTGCCCTCGTGATCTCTTCCATCCAGCCGCTGTCATAGAACTGAAACTTGCCCTCCTCCGGGATCTTCTCAAAGAAGCGTGCCAGCCAGGGTTTACGTTTTTCTTCAAGAGTCGGAGAGGTAATGGCCGCGACCTTGAAAAACCGGGGATCTATGCTCTGAATGACCTCTCCTATGACTTCTCCCTTTCCGGAGGTTCCCCAGCCTTCAAGCAGCACTATAACAGGAAGCTTGTTTTCCTTGAGCTTCATCTGTCTCGAAAACAGTTCGTTCTTTGCCTCTTTGAGCCTTTTTTTCAGCTCCTCCTTTTCCGGCTTTTCCGGATACTGTACTTTTTTAAGCATAAAAAGAATCACCTCCTGTCGGAATGGGCTTAACCTGTTCTTACGAGTATACCATAATATCCGATATAAGTCCATGAAGGAGGTGATTTTGATTATTCCATGATGTCAGGGTCAAAAGGTGCGTCAGCACCTTTTGGGATACATGATATAGTGTTTGAGCTTGCTCGGAAACACTATATCATGTATCCCAAAATGGCACGAAGTGCTTTTGA